>CAZXHP010000089.1:3009-8496 GCA_964639655.1 uncultured Mariniphaga sp. | reverse complement strand
TACCTCTTTGGGAAGTTTGAGGCCGCGAAATTCTCCATCGATTAAGCTGCTGGTCATTTTGTTGTCGGTTGCCAAATATTCCCAGTCGTTCAGCCAGGTTTGGTGCATCCGGTCTTGAAACGCCTCTTTTTCCTGACCGCGGTCGATAATGTCGGTGCCGTACAACAGGCGGTCCTGGTAGCTGATGAAAAAATTGCGCACCTTTTCCCTGTCTTCAACCGTTTGGTAAAATAGTTGCCCCATTCGGGCAGCCATGTCCATAGATGCATTGGGAAAACGGTCGAGAAAGGCGGCCATTTCATCCACGCTCCACTCCAGACTGGCCAGGTGGCAGCCGATAAAAATCAGGCCGGGATGTTTTTCCAGCATCCGGTCGCGGGCCGCCATTTGTTCTTCATACGAAGGAAATTCAGGATGCAGGTACATGTGGTATTGCGGATTGTTTGCAAAATAGTTGCTGTCGTTTTTGGTCGTCATTTCTTCCAAAGGCAGCCAGCAGTTTTTGGGTTCGCCGAGGTGCCCCACCAGCGGAATTCCCTTTTCGGCAAGGTGCTGAAAAACCGGGTCGAACTGCGGGTCGTCAATCATAATCAGCACACTGTCCTTGTCGCGAAATTCCATGCCGATATTTTTCCACACTTTCACGGCAATGGCGCCATCGGCAACACACTGGTCAATCCAGGCAATGGTATTTTCCACCCAGCCCGGTTCATCCCAGCCATCCAAACAAAAAGTAGTTGTAAATTCGGTCGTTTCAGGGTATTCCTGCTTTAATAATTTCAGCCACTGGTGCGCCTCCACAACGCGTTCGCATCCACCTGAATAAGTGTTGATGTTCAGCAGCCTGAAATTATCTTTTTGTGCCTGCACCACTGAATTTTCATTGTCGGTGTAAATATGGTAATGCGCATCGATTTTTTCCACTTTTTGAAAATCTTCCGGAGAATAATAATTCTTGTTTTGGCAGGAAACCAGCGCGATTGTTGCAATGAAAAAGGAAAAATACAGAGTTTTCATCATTTGTTTTTATAATTCAAGGGATGAAGTTAAAAAAATCTTTTCGTTATAAACGAACCTGTTTCCTCTTTCTTATAAAAACCCGAAGTCGATTAATTTTGAAGCATTAAAAAGCTCAGAAGTGATTGAAATGCCCAGAAAACGAAGAAGTATCAGGGGAAATGAGTTTTTAGTTCAATTCATACCACCTGGTTTTTACCAGTTGAATTCCGGTTTCCAGCCCGGGATAGGAGATATGCGTATCCAGTGCTTCTGTATAGTCCATGGCATCGTTTTTCAAAAATTCGTGCAGATTCCGGTAGTTGTCGAGGGCAAAATCAATCGGATACCCGGCAATGAAGATATGCCAAAAAGCTTCCAACTGCTCATTGGATGAATTTTCAAGGGAATTTTTCACAAAATTGAACATTGGGGGAGATAACAGCGATTTAATTTTCGCATAGTAATTTAATGTAGTCCTGGTTTTCATCTTTCTGTATTTATAAGCGGTGGCTAAGATATTGCAATGCAGATTTCGCCCCGCTTACAAATTGCCGGAATTCACGGAAAGAATTCCTGAATTTTTATCAGCAAAGAACTGATGTACCAGATGTCATTTCCGGTTGATGCAGGTTAGGGAAAGATGAAGTTAACACCCGTAAAAGCAGAAAAAAACTGTAAGAAAAGTGATAAAACAGAAAAAGAAAGCTTTCGGTATTTTTTACGGAATAAAATTCTCCCACTCTTCCGCTTTCAATCCCGGAAACGGAACAAAGGAAAACCTCCTTTCATTTTCTTCAAATTGCGTATAAATTGGTTTGCCTTTTTCTATGCCGAGGGAAGAATAATCAGCCGGCGCTTTTACCTGTAATTCGGAATGCCGGTACATCGGGTTCGGTTTCCATTCAATTTTTCCGGTGTAGCCAATAACCGGAAACCAGGCCAGTCCGTTATGCGCACGCACATCGTCGTATTCAAAACCATAATCCCGTTCGCACCACGCGCCGAAAGTGAGCGGTTGCTCCGGGTCGGCGCTGACAGTGATGTGCGTCCAGCCGGGCGGTACAACCACCACCTCTCCCGGACCGGCTTCCACCGCGAAACAACGACCGGGGTTATCTTTGGCCGATTCCTGCATGTAAATAACCGCCCGGCCCGCCCATATTTCGTAAATTTCCGGAGTGGACCAGCCGCTCAACGTCGATACTTTATGAATATGTCCCTGACTGCGCACCGGCTCGTCGCCCAGTTTTCCGGCGGCATAAGTTACAACACCGAAAAGCAGGTGTAACTTTTCCAAAAGCGCCTGATGTTCTTTTTTACCGACATCCATCGCAATGGCATAAACGGTTTCCGGCCCTTCGCAATGAGGATCACGCAAACTTTTACGGATGTCGTCGAGGCGGCGGTATTTCACTTCAGGGCCGAAAACACCGGGACCGTAATGAAAGCCCATGGGTTGGGAAATCGGTTTGATATCGAATCCGGGATTAAATTTCATTTTTCATCAATCTAATTTTCAAAATTAAGTAAAACAAAAAATTAATGGCTGAAGCCCCTGAATATAGCGAGTTTTATTGCCCCCGGCTTAAGCCGGGGGTTAAATTTCGAACAGCGCAAAATTGGCTTTAGCCGTTAAACAGAATCCTTTCATTCCAAATGGAAAACACAATTTGATCCTGCCATTTTTTTTTATTAATATTTTTAACCAACGACACTGTTTCAAAATCTCACAAACGCTTTTAAAATGCCGCAAACTTTGCCTTGCGAGCCGCCATGCGGCCGGATGGTGTATCTCCCGACAGATGCCGGCACCACAAACACTTCGGCATAATGCACCACAAACGGTTCAAAAACGTTCTCCGGGCTTTCCACAACAACTTCATCGCCTTCCACAAGACAAATTACGTGGACGCCGCCCTGCGTGTGATGTTCCGTCTTTTTCGAAAACCAGTGCCGCCGGGTTTCGATAAATTCGCGTTCGTGCAGGCCGGTACGTTCTTCCGACCAGCCGTCGCCATCGGCCACTTTTTCAACCCGGTTGATTAGATTCTTTTTTGTCCAGCCGGTTGTCCGGTCCCATTGAATGACGTTTTTCCCGTGTTCGATATAGATGGGGCGCGGTTTGCCGTCCAACCCGAGGCGGCCCCAATCCCACAATTTAAACGTAAAAATATAGGGTGTGGCGCTAATTTCCAAAACCATGCTGTTTTTCCCCGAACAGTGAACCGTTCCGGCCGGAATCAGCACATGGTCGTGTTTTTTTACCGGCCACGTTTGCACATGTTTCTCCGCATCGAACGTTTTACCACCGGCCTGCGCTTCTTCCAGTTCTTTAAGCATTTCATCCGGTTCTATCCCTTCTTTCAAGCCGAGGTAAACAATAGCATCATCTTCGGCATCCATCAAATAATAACTTTCGTCCTGCGTGTAGTGCATTCCGAATTTTTGCTGAATGTATTCCGTGAGCGGGTGAACCTGCAGACTCAGGTTACCGCCTTCCATTGTATCGAGAAAATCGAACCGGATGGGAAACTCATCTCCGAAACGGGCATGTACCGGGTCGCCTAACAAATCGATCGGATGGCGAAACACCAGGTTGATCGAGGGAATTTCAATAATTTCATTGTCGATTTTGAGCAACAGGCTGTTTTCTTCCGGTACGCAGTTGAAACACCAGGCATAATTCTGCGGCTCCGGGCCGAGGTTGCACACCTCTTTCATCCACTGGCCGCCCCACGGCCCGGGATCAAAAAAAGGAACCACGCTGAAGGGCTGCCGGCTGGCGAGTTCCAACCCCTCGAGTACGGCTTTTCCTCCCACCATTTTTGGCTGCCCGGTTTTATTCGTATCTAAAACATAATCCCACCTGTCGAATAATTTCTTTTTTAACCGATCGCAAACGCGCCAGTCCACAAAAAAGCCCTGTTTGTAAAGCAACATCCAGTCGGGGGTTTCGCGGTTTTTTACCCCGATGTTATCTACAAGGTGCTGCCGCATCCGCAACTGGATTTCCCAGCGGGCCATGTCGGCATAGACCAGCAGGTCGGGCTCCGGGCAAACATAAGCCGCGCCGGTTCCGTAAATTACCACGGTTCCATCTTTTAATCCGGCAAGTTCATTTTGTAGTTGCTCAACTTTTTCCGAATCATAAAATGCATCGATTTCCAGCCGGGTCAGATAGCCGAAAATCCGGTCGTCGGTTACATCCGGGTAAACCAGTTTTTCTATCTCCTCTTCCGGCTTCATTAACTCTTCGGCCCGGACAAACCGGTCGCATCGCAATCCTGATTCCAGGTGCTGAATGACCTCCCCGTGAATCACTCCCTGGTAAGTTTCCACAACCACCAGCTTTTTTTTACCCTTCAGGTTCTGAATCGCCTGATTCAGTTCGGTAACAATATTGTTCCACCCGGCGGTAACACGATAGGTTTTATTCTTCACCTCTATATACGGGGTGTTGTTGTATTTCGAAGGTTTATCCAAATATTTTTTCGTCATAATCTCAAATTGTTCTCTTTTTTTTTTGATAAACTTTTTATTTTTCCTCAAACGACCGCACCAGGTAATCGGCCCCGTAAAGTGCTGCCGTATTGATGTTCTCAGCTTTCAGTAATTTCACTTTCCCCCAGGGAGTCCAGGCATACCTGTTTACGCGTTTTTGCAGTTCGGGTAATATAACCGGAGCGCTTTTCATAATGCCACCCCCCAAAATCATTATTTCGGGATCAAAAGCATGGATCATCGAAATCAAACCCGACGACCATACCGAAAAACAGTGATCGAGGATTTCGTTCGCCAAAAAATCATTTTGGGCTGCATTTCGAAACAACGCTTCATAATCGAGTAATTTTTCGTTTTTCAGGGAACTGAAAGTAAAGGCTGCATGACTTTTTATCAGCTCGGGCAAACGCCACGTGGACGCCTCTGACTCCATACAACCGATGTTTCCGCAGGTGCAAACCGTTCCCCGGTGGTTGACCGTAAAATGCCCGCCGAGGTTTCCCGCCTGGAAATGTTTACCTTTCAGCAATTTCCCCCCGATGAGTACCGCCGAACCGATGCCGGTTCCCAGGGTAACCATCACGCTATTTTCAAATCCCTTTCCCGCCCCGTGCTGCCACTCGCCCAGCAAAGCCATCCGGGCGTCGTTTTCCAGGTAAAGCGGCAAATTCCAGGTTTCTTTTGCCCAGCGCGGTAAATCCAAATCCGGCGCATCGTCGTATTTTTTGTTGGTGGAAAGGACGCGATTGTTTGCAGAATCCACCAGGCCGGGAAAAGAAAAACCGATTCCCGAAATTTCTTCCACTGCCACACGGTGATTCTCCATCAGGCGCCCAATCATCTTTTCAATTACCGGCAAATTATTTTTTAATCCTTTCCCTGAAGTTGCTTTTGCCGATACAGAATCCACCAGCCGGTTTTCGTCGAGCAAACCGGCTTTTATTATTGTTCCTCCCAGATCGATAGCAATTGTATTCATCTTTTTAT
>CAZXHP010000089.1:0-2909 GCA_964639655.1 uncultured Mariniphaga sp. | reverse complement strand
TTCAAGTTCTTCCAATGTTTTTCCTTTTGTTTCGGGAACATAACGCCACACATACCAAAGGTTTACCAGGCATATCAGGGCGAAAATCAGAAATGTAACTGCCCCGCTCAGTGTTTCGAGCATAACCGGGAAAACGATGGCAACGACTGTGCATGCTATCCACAGCGCCACCAGCGCCACCGACATCCCTTTACTGCGCAACCGGTTTGGAAATATTTCGGAAACCACCACCCACAATGCCGGTCCCAGCGACGCGGCAAAAAAGGCGATGTAGCCGAGAATAAAAATCAGAACGAGCAGACCCGTTGCCGCTTCCAAAAAATAGAGCACCGACAGTCCGGCCAGCATCACCGTCATTCCGAGCGAACCGGCGAGGATAAGATATTTGCGCCCAAACCGGTCGATAAACAACATGGCGACCACCGTAAAAACCAGGTTTGTGCCGCCAATCGCTATGGTTTGGAGCAGAGCCGTGTCGTTCGACTGCCCGATTTGCGCAAAAATTTTCGGCGCGTAGTACATTATGGTGTTGATGCCGGTAATCTGCTGAAACACGGCCAGAATAATTCCTACCCAGAGGATGGGCCTCACTTTGGGCGCCAGCAATTCCCGGTAACCGGCTTCTTCATGGTTTTGCAGAGTTTGCCGGATTTCACCCAACTCTTTCCGGGCCAGTTCCTCACCTGAAGTTTTAACCAACACGTCGAATGCGTTATCGTCCCTGTTTCGTGCCACCAGCCAGCGGGGACTTTCCGGCACAAAAAAGAGGCTGAAAAACAAGAGCAGGGCGGGCGCCGCCATCACTGCCAACATCCAGCGCCAGTTGTTTTCGCCGGCGCCGACCAGCAGGTAGTTGGTAAAAAATGCAATCAGAATTCCGGTTACAATAGCGAGTTGATTGAGCGACACCAGGCGTCCGCGATACGGTGCAGGCGAAATTTCGGCAATATACATCGGCGAAAGGATGGAAGCCACCCCCACCGCCAAACCACCCACCAAACGGGCTGTTACAAACATAAACAGGCTGGTGGAAAGGGCGCTGCCCACCGCCGAAAGTAAAAACAACAATGCTGCAAACATCAGCACTTTCCGGCGTCCGAAGCGGTCGCCCATTTTCCCGGCAATGCTCACGCCGATGATACATCCGAACAGCAGGCTGCTGACGGTCCACCCCAGTCCCGCTTCTGTTAATCCAAAATAGGGCTGGATAAAATTAAGCGTTCCGGAAATCACGGCAGTATCGAAGCCGAACAAAAGGCCGCCGAGCGCTGCAACTACTGAAATAAAAATAACGTAGGTTTTCATCTTAATTAATTTTCTCATTTAACATCTACAAGTTCCGGTTTTCCATTTCTTCCCAACAGGCGGGCTGAAAAGCCGTTTCGGACAATTTTTTCGTAATCGTGGCCGGCATCGGAGGGCCAGCAGGCGCCGAAAACCAGGATTGCATCTCCTGTATTCGCCACCCGGTGAGCCACATGCGCGGGGATGTAATGCAAGCTTCCGGGAAACATCTCTTCCGCCCAGGTACTGCGATTACAATCCATCAAAATCAACATGCCGTTCCCCTGCACTCCCCAGTAAAATTCAGCCCGGTCCGACTGCGTGTGAAAATGCCCTTTGGTCATAAAATATTCATTGCCCACTTTACCGGGCATGAGGTTGGTCGTCCCGAAAAACAATCCGCCGGAAGTGCCTTCTTTCACCGGAAGCCACGCCTGTACCGTGTAAGCGGTTTGCTCCAAATCCATTGCTGAAAAGGCCTCTTCATCCCGGAAAATCCCGGCAAGGTCTTTTAATTTCCGGCGCTGACTGATAACCGGTTCACCGTTCAGCTTGTAATCTTTCAAACTCAATTCAACAGGTGTTCTGATTATTTTCAAATGTTCCATAATTTTTTTTAAAATGAATGCCGTTTGGTTAAAACGAACGGGTTATCGATTTTTTCGCGTTTCCCGTTTAGAATCATTTCGACCAGGCTCTTTCCCATTTGGGCAAAGTCGGTGGAAATGGTTGAAATGCCCGATGCAATAATCCCTTTCATTGGAATTTCATTGTAAGAAAGAATGCCCATGTCGGAACCCAATTCAAGCCGATTCGACAAAGCATTACGCACCAGAAATTCCAGATCACGATCATCGACCACCACAAACGCATCACCGGTCCTGATTTCAAAACTTTTGATGTCATTCGCTACAATTCCTTCCATGGGATGCTGTTTGCAAAAATCGCGGAATCCCTTTGCAATAAGCCTGAAGTGCGCTTTTTGATGCCGGATCACCAACACCATGCGCCGGTATTTTTTCACCAGTGCAACGTGTTTTTTCAGCACGCGGTAAATATCCCGTTCAAAATCCTGGCAAATGCACGGATACTTTGTCCGGTACCGCGTCCTTCCCTGGTCGAGGACAACAACCTTCCGCTGCGGCAGCTTTGCAATGATTCCGGCGGCTTCTTTCCCAGGCATGGGCATAATCACATATTCGCTGTATTCGCCCGCTGCGCCTTCCAGAATAGTTTGAAAAAGTTTCAGGTTGTTGTGGTGAAAAAATATCTGCTCGGCGCCATTATTTCCCAATGCCTGTTTAAACGACTCATAAAGCTCTTCCTTGTAGGCGGTGAGTTTGTCGAAAAGCAACAATACCTTGTGGCCGATGTCAACCTTTTCATTCTGAATAAAATAGCCTTTGCCTACCTGCGAAGTAATAATTCCTTTCGATTTCAGTTCGTTGTAGGCTGCCAGCACGGTATCCTGCGACAAGCCATATTGTTTGCAAAGGCTGTTCAGTGAAGGAATCCGGTCGCCTTTTCGCAATTCGCCCAATTTGATTTTTTGCTGAACGGCATCGATAATCTGCCTGTATTTTGGTACCGGTAAATTGTCGTCAAACCAAATGTCAAAAGTATCT
>CAZXHP010000088.1:0-14798 GCA_964639655.1 uncultured Mariniphaga sp. | reverse complement strand
ATGAAAGCCTGGATAATTGACAAAATTTCAGATTTGACGAAAGAAAATCAACCGTTAACGCTGGTTGAAATATCAAAACCGAAGCCCGGTGAAGGTGATATACTTATTAAAATTAAAGCATGCGGAGTTTGCCATACCGAAATCGATGAAATTGAAGGACGCACACCTCCGCCCGAATTTCCGGTTGTGCCGGGGCACCAGGTGGTTGGAGTTGTTGAAGAATCGAAAACAAAAAATGGCGTCATAAAAGCGGGCGACAGGGTGGGAGTGGCCTGGATTTTTTCCGCCTGCGGAACGTGTGAATATTGCCTTTCGGGGCAGGAAAATTTATGTTCTGAATTTATGGCAACCGGTCGAGATGCCAACGGCGGTTATGCTGAGTATATGGTAGTATCCGAAAAATATGCCTATCTCATTCCGGATGTTTTTACCGACGCCGAGGCTGCGCCTTTACTTTGCGCCGGCGCTGTTGGTTATCGTTCTGTTGTTTTGTGCAACCTCCGGAACGGACAGCGTATCGGATTAACCGGTTTTGGGGCTTCCGGTCATCTGGTGCTGAAATTGTTAAAATACAAATATCCTGATTCAGAAATTTTCGTTTTTGCCCGGAACCCCAACGAACGCAAATTTGCCCTGCAACTTGGTGCAAAATGGGCCGGAGGTACCGATGAAAAACCACCGCAGCAACTCGATACCATTATTGATACCACGCCGGTTTGGAAACCGGTATTGAGCGCGATGGAGTTTTTAAAACCTGGCGGCCGGCTGGTCATCAATGCCATCAGAAAAGAAACCATTGACCAGGAGTATTTGCTGAATCTGGATTATTCGCGCCATTTGTGGATGGAAAAAGAGGTAAAAAGTGTAGCCAATGTTACCGGAAACGATGTGAGTGAGTTCCTTCGGGTTGCTGCCGAAATGCCTTTTAAACCCGATGTGGAAGTTTACCCGTTCGTAAAAGCGAACGAAGCGCTGCTGGACATTAAAAACCGAAAAATAAGAGGGGCGAAAGTGTTGGTTTTATAGTTGTTCAAATGAGAAGATGATATAGTTAAAAAAAAGCCCGGATTTTTACCCGGGCATTTTAATATCCTGGATGTGAAAGGTTATTCCCCCACAACATCAAATTCCAACTCAACAACAACATCTTTGTACAGTTTGATTGTGGCGGTGTAAGTGCCCACTTCCTTGATGCTGTCTTCGGGCAGGGTAATTTGTTTCCGGTCGATTTCGAACCCTTTTTTGTTGATGG
Organism: uncultured Mariniphaga sp.; assembly: GCA_964639655.1. GTDB lineage: Bacteria > Bacteroidota > Bacteroidia > Bacteroidales > Prolixibacteraceae > Mariniphaga. Next base: position 13,546 of record CAZXHP010000088.1, on the reverse strand, counting down.
CTTCGGCTACCTGAATGGTATTTACCGAACCGAATATTTTACCTGCCGAGCTCACTTTGGCTCCGATTTTTACTTTTTTGTTCGCCAGTTTTTCGGCAATTGCCTGGGCTTCTTCCCGTAAACGAGCTTCTTTGTGCGCACGTTGTTTAATGTTTTCAGCCAGTACTTTTTTGGCTGAATCGGTTGCAGCAACAGCTTTTTTCCCGGGAATGAGGAAGTTACGCGCGTATCCGTCTTTTACGGTTACAATATCGTCTTTGCTTCCCAGTCTTTCAACGTCTTGTATTAAAATAATTTCCATCTCAAGCCTCCTTTTTATTTCAACATATCGGTTACATACGGCAGCAAAGCAACCTGACGGGCACGTTTAATGGCCTGGCCAACTTTGCGCTGGTATTTCAAAGAGGTTCCGGTAATCCGGCGGGGCAGGATTTTACCCTGTTCGTTCAGAAACCTTTTCAGGAATTCCGGGTCTTTGTAATCCACATATTTGATTCCGTTTTTCTTGAAACGGCAATATTTTTTCTTTTTGATTTCTACCGACGGCGGGGTCAGGTACCTGATTTCACTTGAATTTTGTGCCATTTTTTATGCCTCCTTTTCTGTTTTTTCTTTTTGAAGCCTTCTTCTTTTCTCACTGTACTCAACAGCATATTTGTCGAGTTTTACGGTCATAAAACGAATGACGCGTTCGTCGCGGCGGAATTCAATTTCCAGTTTGGAAATAAATTCTGAATCGGCCTTAAATTCAAAAAGATGATAAAAGCCGGTAGATTTCTTTTGAATGGGGTAAGCCAGTTTTTTCATTCCCCAGTCTTCTTCATGAACCATTTCACCTCCGTTGGAAGTGATGATGTCCCTGAATTTTTTTACCGTTTCCTTTACCTGTGGCTCAGATAAAACGGGAGTACAAATGAAAACGGTTTCGTACTGATTCAACATAAACATCAAATTTTAATTAAACAATCTTAATTTTTGGAGGCGCAAAAGTAGAAATAAAATGTTATTTATCAAAGCGATTGCCGATAATCGTTGCAAAAAATAAAGAATGCAGAGATACAACAGGGCATATCTCTGCAAAATATTGAATATTTGTTAATTACAGTGGAATATTTCCGTGTTTGCGTGGCGGATTGGTTTTCCGTTTGTTCCGGGTCATTTCCAGTGCACCTATAATTTTTTTCCGGGTTTCTTTGGGGTGAATAATTTCATCGATATACCCCAGTGAAGCGGCTTTGTAAGGATTGGCAAATTTTTCGCGGTATTCGTCAACTGCTTTCAGCCTTTCCTCATCGTTGTATTTATTCCGGTAAAGAATGTTAATGGCCCCTTCGGGCCCCATTACTGCAATCTCGGCAGTGGGGTAGGCGAAGTTTACGTCGGCGCCGATGTGCTTGCTCGACATTACGTCGTAAGCTCCACCGTATGCTTTGCGTGTGATAACCGTAATTTTTGCCACGGTGGCTTCAGAAAAAGCGTAAAGTAATTTTGCGCCGTGTTTAATAATTCCGCCAAACTCCTGTGCAGTTCCGGGCAAAAATCCGGGAACATCGACAAAAGTTACCAGCGGAATATTGAATGCGTCGCAAAACCGAACGAACCGGGCAGCTTTTGCCGAAGAATTGATGTCGAGCACTCCGGCGAGGTGCGCTGGCTGATTGGCCACAATTCCCACGGGCTGTCCTCCGAAGCGTGCAAACCCGCAAATGATATTTTTTGCGTATTGAGGTTGCACTTCCAGAAAATGGTTGTTATCGATTACACTTTGGATAATTTCGTGCATGTCGTAAGGTTTATTGGGGTCTGCCGGAACCAGTTCCTGGAGTTTTTCATCGATGCGGTCCGACGGGTCGATGGTCGATTTAACCGGAGGGTCCTCCATGTTGTTGCCGGGCAGAAAACTCACCAGTTCGCGAATCATCATCAGTGTTTGTTCCTCATCGTCGCCGGTAAAATGGGCAACCCCGCTTTTTGTGCTGTGGGTTTGTGCGCCGCCCAGTTCTTCTTTGCTAACATTTTCGTGGGTTACCGTTCTAATCACATCGGGCCCGGTTACAAACATGTGGCTTTTTTCATTCACCATAAAAATAAAATCGGTGAGGGCGGGAGAATAAACGGCTCCGCCCGCGCAGGGGCCAAGAATAGCCGAAATTTGCGGAATAACTCCGGATGAAACAACATTGTTGTAAAAAATGTCGGCATAGCCGGCAAGGCTTTCCACTCCCTCCTGGATGCGGGCGCCCCCGGAATCATTCAACCCGATGACAGGTGCACCCATTTGCAGCGCCATTTCCTGAATTTTCACAATTTTGTCGGCATTGGCTCTGCTCAGTGAGCCACCGAAAACGGTAAAATCCTGGGCAAACACATAAACCAGCCGGCCGCCTATTTTCCCGTAACCCGTAACCACACCGTCACCCAGAATTTTTTTCTCCTGCATTCCGAAATCGTAATTCCGGTGGGTAACCAGCTTGTCTATTTCGTTGAAAGTTCCCGGGTCGAGCAGTTGCAGCACACGTTCGCGGGCGGTTTTTTTGCCGACGCTATGTTGTTTTTCAATGCGTTCTTCTCCTCCTCCCAACTCGGCTTGTGTGTTAAAATTGTCGAGCTGGTTGTATTTTTCCTGTAAATTCATAAATGAATGATTTATTCGATTTCAATAAGAATTTGATTTCCTTCTACTGTATCTCCGTCTTTTACGTTTACTTTTTTAACAATGCCGTCAACAGGGGCTTTATATTCGCTTTCCATTTTCATAGCGGCAATAATAATGGCATTTTCCCCTTTGCGAATAACATCGCCTTCACTGACCAAAACTTTAACCACTTTTCCAGGCATCGGCGAAGTGATGGTTTTTTCGTTGCTGGCATCGCCTTTTGAACCCCGGTTGATAAGGTAGCGTGTTTCAGCATCGATTATTTCCACATTGAAGTTGTCGTAAAGTGTGTGGGCGGTGTATTTTTTGGGATGATTTTGCGGAACCAGTTCGATGTTGTATGAACTTCCGCTTTCGATAATTGAGAAGGTTCCTCCCGGAGTATGGAGCAAATCTACTTCGTAAGTTTTTCCATCTACATCCACCTCGAGCAGGTTTCCGTTTTGTTTAACGAGGTTTACCCAAACTATCCGATCGTTTATTTTTATTTCAACTGGCATACTAATCTGATTAAAAATGGTTGATGTAAGGTGTTTTTTTCCACCGGCTTTGTGCCGGGGCAAATCCATTGTTATTCTCCTGAACTTTATTGATTTTCGACAGGTAATCGATGTAAGCTGCAATTAAAACCATGTCGTCGCAATTGTCGCAATTGTCTTGCGCAATAAGCCTTTCCTGGTTTTTTTCGATAAAATGGGTGTCGTATTTCCCGCTGATAAAATCCGGCGTATTCATTATACGTTCCAGGAATTTAATGGAAGTTTTCACCCCGGTAATTTTGTATTCATACAAAGCTCTTCGCATCCTCCTGATGGCTTCGTCCCGGTTTGCGCCCCAAACGATAAGCTTCGAAATCATTGGATCGTAGTAAATCGGAATTTCGTACCCTTCGTACACATAACCATCGGTTCTGACACCCAGGCCGAGTGGTTCGGTAATTTTGTAAATTTTCCCGGGGCTGGGCATAAAGTTGTTGTCGGGGTCTTCGGCATAAATACGGCACTCGATGGAATGGCCTCTTTGGAAAAGTTTTTCCTGCTGAATTTCCAGCGGCAGGCCTTCTGCAGCTTTTATCTGCTGTTTTACCAAATCGACACCTGTAACGCGTTCAGTAATAGGGTGTTCGACCTGGAGCCGCGTGTTCATTTCCAGAAAATAGTAATGCAAATTGTTATCAACTAAAAATTCGATGGTGCCTGCGCCGGTGTATTTTACCGCTTTTGCTGCTTCAACAGCTGCCCGGCCCATTTCATCCCTCAGTTCGGGGGTCATTAACGGCGACGGAGTTTCCTCGATCATTTTCTGATGACGACGCTGCACCGAGCATTCCCGTTCGAAAAGGTGAACGGCATTGCCGTGCTGGTCGCCCAGAATCTGAAACTCGATATGGTGTGGCGAGGAAATGTATTTTTCGATATAAACCGAATCGTCGCCAAAAGCCGATTTCGCTTCGGAGCGGGCAGCCCGCACGGCAGAAACAATGTCTTTTTCGTGATGAACGAGCCGCATTCCTTTTCCACCGCCGCCTGCCGAGGCTTTTATCATTACCGGCAAGCCAATTTCTTTTATGGCTTCGAGTGCTTCTTCCTCCGTGTTTACACTTCCTTCGGTTCCCGGAACTACCGGTATCCCGGCTTTTTTCATCATTTCCCGGGCTTTAATTTTGTCGCCCATCTGATCGATGACTTCGGGTGAAGGCCCGATGAAAATGATTCCTTCATCTTTGCAACGTTCTGCAAAACGGGCATTTTCCGATAAAAAACCGTATCCGGGATGAATGGCCTCGACGCCACTTTTTTTAGCGACTTCAATTATTTTTTCGATGTTCAGGTAGCTTTCACCCGAAGGTGCTTTGCCAATGTAATAAGCTTCATCTGCATATCTGACATGCTGCGAGGTCCGGTCAGCTTCCGAAAAAACGGCAACTGATGTAATGTCCATTTCCCGGCATGTTCGCATAATGCGGATAGCTATTTCTCCACGATTGGCTATCAGGATTTTTTTGATGTGATTCATTGCTGAAAATTTCAATTTTTTTAAACACAACTATAAATAACCTTACTTAATTGAAATTGTTTAATCATGGTTTTTATTGATTTTTTGCAATCCCGAAATTAGTTTTAAGGTGTTTTATTGCAAATGAATGACTGTTAATAATTGCAAAACGGTAAAAGATGAGGAAAAAAATCAAATTTCAATTTGAATCATAGAAGTTCATGTTCAAAAATTATAAAAATTGCGATTTTTTTTTGTTTTGTTTATCAGAAGCTGTTATTTTTGGGCATAAAACTTAACCTTAATGAATCGCAAACGCTTAACCTTTATACTGTGTTTATTGGTTACCCTTCAAACCACAGGGCAAAATTTTAATTACAGTTTATCTGATGATTCGCTGGTAAATTTCCACGCCAGCCGGCGAAAAGTATATCACGCTACACGCACCGCGCTGAAACCCAGAATAGATGGCAGGCTGGATGATGCGTGCTGGCAACAGGTTGGAGAATGGGAGGGGGGATTTATTCAGCAGCAGCCCAATCAGGCCAAACCTCCGTCTCAGGAAACCGAAATAAAAATTTTGTACGACGATACCTATTTATATATGGCCATTGTTTGTTACGATAACGAGCCGGAAAAAATACGTTCAATTCTCGGCCGGCGTGACGAAAATATGGGCGATATGGCTGGAATTGCCTTAGACAGCTATTTCGACAGACAAACCGCTTTTGAATTTAATGTAACTGCAGCAGGGCAAAAAGTGGATTTGATGCATTTGGGCGAATACGGCTGGGATTTTAACTGGGATGCCGTTTGGGACGGTAAAGCTTCGGTTGGCGATTCGGCCTGGTATGCAGAAATACGCGTACCTTTCAGCCAACTCAGGTATGCCGATAAAGAGGAACACGTGTGGGGAATGCACGTGTGGCGCTGGATTGACCGGCTGAAAGAGGAAGACCAGTGGAAACTGATACCAATAGATGCGCCTGCCATGGTGTATATTTTTGGCGAGCTGCACGGAATTAAAGATATTCCTTACAAGCGTAACTTCGAGTTATTACCGTATGCCAAAACAAAATACGTTTCAGAAGCTGTAAAAAATCCGTCAGCCGGATTTGGCCTCGACGGAAAAATCGGCGTAACATCCGATTTTACCCTCGATTATACCATCAACCCCGATTTTGGGCAGGTGGAAGCAGATCCCTCTGTTTTAAACCTCACCTCTTACGAAGTTTTTTACAGCGAAAAGCGGCCTTTTTTTCTGGAAGGAAACAGCATCCTGGATTACGGAGCCGGCAGCGACCTGCTGTTTTATTCGCGCCGCATAGGCACGGCGCCCGGTTATGTGCCCGAATATGGTGAAAACGAAACATTGTCGATGCCTGATCAAACCTCTATTTTAAATGCACTGAAACTGACCGGTAAAAATCGTTCAGGACTTTCACTGGGGTTCATAAACAGCATGACGGCCCGCGAAAATGCTACAATTTCATTCAACAGACAGGAAAGGGAGGAAGCCGTGGAACCTTTTACCAACTATTTTATAGGCAGGGTAAAACAGGATTTTAACGAAGGAAAAACAGTGCTCGGAGGAATGGCAACGTCAACTATCCGAAATATTAAAGATGAACACCTTGAATATTTACCCGATAATTCGCTGGTTGGTGGAATTGATTTTCAGCACAACTGGCTGAACAGAAAGTACTTTGTGGATTTAAAAAGTTTTTATTCGAAAGTTAACGGAAGCGAACAGGCTATTGCAGCGTTACAGCGTAATTCACGACACTATTTTCAGCGCCCCGACGCAGCGCATTTAACGTTCGATGAAAATCGGACCAACATGGAAGGATGGGGAGGAAAATTAAGAGGCGGAAAACGGAGTGGAAAATTCAGGTTGGTGGGAGCGCTCGACTGGCGTTCCCCGGGTGTTGAACTCAACGATGTTGGGTATTTGCGCCAGGCCGATTACATCAATCAGGAACTGAGTCTATTATATTGGGTAAATAAGCCGAAAGGCATTTTGCACAGTTATTACTTTGAAATTGACCAGGAACATAACCGGAGCTACGGAGGGGAAAAACTGGGCGATAAACTGATGGGACATCTTCGCCTGCAGTTTAAAAATTTGTGGAAACTGGATTTGCTTGCCAAACGGTCGTTTTACGAAATAGACACCCGCAAACTCTGGGGTGGTCCGTCGCTTCGTATCGACGGTGAAACCAGTGCACAAATACTGCTGCAAACGAACTCGAGCAAAGACCTGTTTTTGGGACTTGGTACAAAATTTACCCGTAACGATGACAGGATTTCGTACGCCGATGAATATACCTTTTATATACAATGGCAAATCGGCAGCCGGTTTACCCTTTCTTCTATGAATAACTTCGATATTAAAACGGATTATTATCAGTATGTTACCAACCGGGTTATTGATGGTAACAGAAGATATATTGTCGGAAGTATCGATCGAAAAACGGTTTCATCTACAATAAGGGCCGAACTTTTTGTAACCCCTGAATTATCGTTTCAATACTATGGAAATCCTTATGCAACGATAGGAAAATACGCTGACTACCGGTTTGTAGCCGATTCAAAATCGAAAGATATGAATGCACGTTTCACTCCGCTTTCAATAGCAACCCTTGACAACGGCGAAACCTGGCTGCACGATGACCGGCAAAACCCCGTTTTAAACCTTACCACCGGCAATCCCGACTTCAACTTTCAGGAGTTTCGTTCCAATTTTGTGGCCCGCTGGGAATACAAAACCGGTTCTACTTTATATTTCGTATGGACCAATACCCGTTCGAGATACCAGAGCTTTTACGAACCTTCCATTTTTGAAAGTCTGAAAGGTATCGGCAATGTTAAAGCAGAAAATGCCTTTATGCTGAAAGTCAGTTTCTGGTTTTCCATTTGAATCAATAATGTATCTTTGGCGCCGTGAATTTGGCGCAATACATACCGTTTTACCGAAGAAATCTGCGGCTGGCAATACCGGTGGTACTGTCACAAATCGGGCAGATAACTGTTACCCTTGTCGATAATATTATGGTGGGGCATGTGGGTACGGCTGAACTTGCTGCTTCGGCATTTGCCAACAACGTATTTATAATAGGTATGTTTTTCGGAATGGGTATCACCTATGGTTTAACTCCGCTTGTGGGAAAAGCTTTCGGAAATAACCAGCCCCAAAAAGTAGTTCAATGGCTGAAAAACGGCATTTTTACCCATTTTGCCGCTGCTATTGCACTTTCAGCTATAATGTTCGGTGTATATTTTCTTTTGCCTTTTATGGGGCAAACCGGCGACGTGCTGGAACTTGCGGGTCCTTACTACCTTTTGCTCTGTGCTTCCTACCTGCCTTTTATGCTGTTTTTTTCAATAAAACAGTTTTTTGAAGGGGTTGGAAATACCTCCATAGCCATGCAAATAACACTGATTGCCAACGCAATAAATGTTGGTTTAAATTACGTATTGATATTCGGGAAGCTGGGATTCCCGGAAATGGGATTGATGGGAGCGGGAATAGGAACGCTGGTGTCGCGTTTGGTGATGCCTCTTTTGTTTTTTTATTACATTCTGAAAATTGGCCGGTTTAGGCAATATTTTTCGTTTGCACATATGCAGCCGTTTTCCAAAAAAAGAATTATTTCAGTTCTGAAAATCGGGGTACCTATTGGATTTCAGGTAATTGTTGAAGTTTTAACTTTCAGCGTCGGTGCCATTATGATGGGATGGCTTGGCGAGACACCACTTGCTGCCCATCAGGTGGCCATCGGGCTGGCAAGTTTCTCTTATATGATTTGTTTGGGAATTTCACAGGCGACAACCATCAGGGTAAGTCATCAGTTTGGGCAAAACGATTACAAATCGTTAAAAATGGCGGCTTTTGCGTCAACTCATCTGGTACTGGCATTTATGATGGTAATGGCGCTGATATTTATTCTGTTCAGAAATGTTTTGCCGCTTGTTTTTATCTCCGATCCCGGTGTAATAGTTATTGCCGCTCATTTATTAATCATTGCTGCTATTTTTCAGGTATTCGACGGTTTGCAGGTGATTATGCTCAGCACATTGCGCGGGATGGCAGATGTTAAAATTCCTATGTTTATGGCATTTGTTTCCTATATGCTAATTGGCTTACCCGCAAGTTATTTGTTTACATTTATCATGAATTTCGGACCGCCGGGTATATGGTTCGGATACCTTGTCGGACTGGGATCGGCAGGTACATTTTTCTATTTTCGTTTTAAACATAATCTCAGAGAAAAGGTATAAAAAAACGGGTTACCATTGGTGGCGATAACCCGATTGTTCATAGTTTAGTTTAGTTAGACCTGGAAAAATATTGGTTTAACAGAGAAAAGGTAGTGTTTCAAATAACTTTCAATTTACATTGACTTAAAACACCGCTAATATAGTATAAAAATAGGTTCAATGTAAAATAAAATTAAAAAAATATTAATAAGTGTTAATAAGACTGAGCGCTATTTATTGTAATTGCTTGATTTATAAGTTGTGAAAAATGCATTCTATTATTTAAGAAAAAGCAGTGGATTTCGAATATTTTTGTGCAAGATTCCGAAGATTGAAAACTTTAAAAAAATATTTAAAAGATTCAGCTGGAAAAAATATTTTTTACAATATTTTACAGGGTAGTTTTTTTCATAAACTTGATTAACTTACCCGATTATTTTTATGGTTTGAAGTGAACCAGGTAATAAAAGCGCTGATTTTCTGTTGAACGCCATTTCTTTTACAGAAATCAGAACGCGTGAGATGCGTTTTTTGTGGCTGAATATAAATAACTTAAACATGAAGAAAGTGGTTTTAAGCGGAATCCGTAAAATGGAAGTTGTTTCAGCGCCCGATCCGATGACCGTTAATACGGGCGATGTAAAAATAAAACTGGCTTCCATTGGAGTTTGTGGTTCCGATATTCATTACTATGCTGAAGGAAGAATAGGAACTCAGGTAGTTGAGTACCCGTTTGCGGTGGGGCACGAGTGTTCGGGAACTGTTGTTGAAGTGGGGACGGAAGTGACAAATGTAAAAGTTGGCGATCTTGTTGTTGTTGATCCGGCGGTGCACTGCGGACATTGTGATCAATGCCTTTCCGGGCGGCAGCATACATGCAGGAACAACCGGTTTTTAGGCTGTCCCGGGCAGTTGGAGGGGTGTCTTTCCGAGTACATTGTTATGCCCTCATTTACCTGTTATCCGGTAACCGGAAATTTAAATCCGGTGCAGGCGGCTTTAATCGAACCCTTTTCAATTGGCGTTTATTCCGTTCAACTTGCACAAATTAAAACTGATAAAACTTCGGCTGTTATTTTCGGAGCCGGTCCCATTGGTCTGAGTATTCTTCTGAAACTTTTGGCCGATAATATAAAGAACGTTGGAATGGTCGAACCGCTCGCTTACCGGCTGGAGAAATCGAAAGAAATCGGCGCACGGTATAGTATCAATCCGGAATGGCAGGATGTGGAAAACGAGGTGAAAAAACAGGAAGAACTGCTTGTTGATGTGGCGTTTGAAGCCAGCGGAGAACAGGATGCGGTTACCAATGCGGTGAAAATTCTCAAACCTGGTGGCAAACTGATTTTGGTGGGAATTCCACCATCGGCTCAATATATATTCGATATGGATTTAATGCGCCGGAAAGAACTGACCGTTATTAATGTGCGTCGTCAGAATCATTGTGTTGAAGAAGCGATTGATTTGGTTATTCGCGGAAAAGCCGATGTGGAAAAAATGGTTACCCACCATTTTACGCTGGAGAAAACCGCCACTGCATTCGACATTGTGGAAGGTTATAAAGAAGGTGCAATTAAAGCCATGATTAACTTGTAAACTTTTCTTAAATATTGCGTTGTTTTTTAATTAACAGTAAACCCGGAAATTCGCTGTTTCCGGGTTTACTGTATATCGATTCGACAGTCCATAAACGGGAAAAAATAACTTTTTACCGCTTTCTGTCTTTGGAGCGTTTTTAAGCTTTTTTCAAAATATCAGTGGTAAGATTACTGATACTCGTTTCCAGCGCCTCGAAAGGTTTTCCGTTACCCTGGTTGTCATCTTCCACAAAATGGTATTTCATACCGGCAACCTCGGCGGCAGCCATAATTCGTTTAAAATCGATTACTCCGGCTCCAACCGGTGCAATATCGTCCTTAATAATGTCGAAATAAGGCGCCTGCTGTGTAAACATATCTTTAAAATGGAAAAGCTGGAATCTTCCCGGATAACGGTTAAACATTTCCACCGGATCCTGCCCTGCTTTTGTTACCCAGTAAAAATCAATTTCCATGGTAATTAAATCCGGGTCCATTTCGGGCATAAAAATATCGTAATAGGGAACTATTCCATCAAGATTGGCAAATTCGAAGTTGTGGTTGTGGTAACCGAACTGTATGCCAACACTTTTCATAATCCGGCCAACTTCATTCCATTCGCCAACCATTCTTTTATAGAACTCTACATGGCGGTCTTCCTCTTCTACCCAGGGTTGTACGCAATATTGCACACCAAGCTCGGCATGGTCGTCGGCCATTTTTTGTGCACTTTCGGTGGTAATTCCTTCGGCTTCAACACTGGTGTGGCTGCTAACGATTTCCATTCCCATGTCGTTCACCATTTTTTTGAATTCTTTGGCGGAATAACCATAAAATTTCCCGTTGGAATAGTCGGCCAACTCCAGGTTTTTGTATCCCAAATCCGAAAGTTTCTGCAACGAACCTTTTACGTCGGCTGCCATGGCATCGCGGATGGTGTAAAGTTGCAGGCCAACGCCAAAGCTTTTACGGTCAACTGTTGCAGCCGGCGAGCAGGCCAGTGGACCCAAAGCCATCATGCCAAGTGAACCGGCTGCTGAAATTTTTAAAAAATCTCTCCTGTTTTGCGAAGTTTTCATAATTCTTGTTTGTTATACTGTTACTAATAAAAACGAACCGATTTTTGGAGCGTTAAAAATAGTACAAATAAATTGTTTATTAAACAGAAATAACCTGTTTTACTCCAATTAAAGTCGTTACTTTCGTAACTTTGATAAAATCATTTAAATAAGATAATTGAAAATATTCATCAAAAATATGGTGTGTATCCGCTGCCAGATGGTAGTGAAAGCCGAGCTTGAAAAACTTGGCCTGAATTACAAACAGGTAAAAATCGGAGAAGTGGATTTGGCGGGAGACATAAAGCCGGAGCAGCTGGAACTGCTTGACATCGGGTTAAAAAGAGCAGGACTTGTTTTGATGGATGACAAAAAAAGTATTCTGGTTGAAAAAATTAAAAGTGCCATAATCGAAGTAGTGCACTATTCCGAAGACCAGATAAAAGTGAACCTTTCTGATTTTTTGAGCGAAAAGCTCAACTACAATTATACCTATCTCGCCAATCTTTTTTCAGAAGTAAAAGGGATTACCATTGAAAAGTTTTACCTGACCCATAAAATTGAACGGGTAAAAGAACTGATTGTTTACGATGAACTGAATCTTTCTGAAATAGCATACCGAATGAACTACAGCAGTGTTGCTCACCTTTCAAATCAGTTTAAGAAGTTTACCGGATTAACCCCTACCCATTTTAAAATGCTTAAAAACAAAAGGCGCGACACACTTGAAAATGTGTGAATGATGTAACACTTCGCCTGAATAGTGTAACACTTTCGATAAAATGCAGGGTAACTTTGTAAGGATTACTTTACAAAGAGAGGCATGAAAGATATTGAATTTGAAAAGTCCGTTATACTTGTCCTCATCGGAATTATTGAATATGTCCCCAATTCGGTGGTGAGTAAAACCATTATCAGGAAAACTACCGGAAACATTAGCATAGTGGCTATTGATAAGGGAGAAGCTTTGGCAGAGAATATTTCACCTTTCGACATTTTTATTCAGATTATTGAAGGGGCGGCCGAAGTGGTGGTCGATGATAATTCAAACACACTTCAAACAGGTTGTGGAATCATTATCCCCGCGCATACATCGCATATTATTAAAGCGAATGAACGGTTTAAAATGATTTCAACGATCATTAAAAGTGGGTATGAAGGTATTTTAATCTGAGCGAATTATACAAACAATTTAAAACAGAAGTCATGACAAAAAGCAATGAAGGAAAAGAACGCAGAAACCAAAAAAAAGGGCCTGTAAAAACCCTGAAAGAGAAAAGAACGTCGAAAGCTGCAAAACGGGATGAAAAGAAAGACAGCGGTATAATTTTTCAAAAATGAACCGTCAGATTACAAAAAACAGATTTAAAGAAGGAGAAGTTGTTTGTGCTTTGGTAAATCCAACGCAAAAGCTGGTAATAAGGCGTTATGTGGATCATATATATTATTGTAAAATCCAGCAAGATCCTGCCCAAAAAGAACTGGTTTATTTCGACCGGGAACTTATGAATTGTATTTAAAAATTTGAAAGAAATAAAGAAAATTGCAAAAATGAAGTTAGCTTACATTGCAACTTATCCTCCCCGTGAGTGTGGCATTGGCACTTTTACAAACAACCTGTTCAAATCGATGCTGAATGGGGTTACCACCCAGAATAAAGCCAACGAGGGTTTTGTGGTGGCGTTAAATGATAACGACCTTGATTATAAATACCCGGAAGAGGTTAAAGCAAAAATCAGACAGGATTACCAGGACGATTATTTGAAGGCGGTAAAGTACATTAATTTAAGCGGCGCCGATGTTTGTGTCCTTCAGCACGAATTTGGCATATTTGGCGGTCAAAGCGGGGTTTATATTCTTCCCATGCTTCACCGGCTCGAAATTCCGCTCATTGTCACACTGCATACCATACTCAAAACGCCTTCGTATAACGAAAAGGCAGTTTTGAAAGAAATTTGCAAAATGGCACATAAAATTGTGGTGATGAGCCACAAGGCAGT
>CAZXHP010000087.1:0-14810 GCA_964639655.1 uncultured Mariniphaga sp. | reverse complement strand
CTCTGAGCGTATGTGTTTTTTCATCGCTCATTGTTTTTAAGAGCGGCAGCATAATGGTTTGATAATCTGGAATCATAGGTTTTTATTTTATTTGCAACTTAAATTTAAATACTGATTTCGATGAGCCTTATTGGCTGGCAGCAATGACCCGCGAAGTGAAAATCCGCAGTTGGCGTACCACCGAACCCCGCCATGCAAAATGTACTATGCACTGGGCTTTCATTGTTCATTAAATTTTTTGCAATATTCAATTTGTCCACTAAAGTACTTTTCAATGTGCTTGATAATTGTCTCACACACATCTTTGTAGTCATCCTCAGTTATTGGAGATTGTTCACTTCTCCAACCACCGTGAGAGAAATCGTTTATAAGAGTATATGATTTTGTGTCATTAGGTATATTCTTTTTTATGTATTCTGCTATTCCATCTTTTGAAATATCAATGTTTTGGAATTTGGTTAAAGTTTCAATTATATGTCTTATTGAGTTTGCTGTTGTATGATTGGCGTTTTCGCCTTTTCTTGCAACGTTGTAAACATCCATCAAGTGATTGATGTAAGGAACTGTCAAATTGTTATTGAAGTCTTTTAATTCTCCTTTTTTCAAAAGTAGCTTTTTGTCAACGATATTGTTTGAAGTCAGTACACGCATAAAGTCATTGTTGTGAGTGAAGATGAATAGTCTTTCGCGTTTTAATTTGTCAATGATTTTAGAAATGTCTCGAATTACTCCACAAAGCGTATAAACATGGGTAAAATCCATACTTGAAATTGGGTCATCAATTATAAAAAAGAGCTTTTCATAATCATCCTCACTTTCCACTTTTAAATGAGTGTCACCAATGTAGTATGCAAATGCCACAATATTTTTTTCACCACCACTTAAAACGTCTCGTGCTTGGTCTTTTTCAAGTGCAGTTTTATAAAATATAAGTCTGAAAGTTTCTTCGTCAAGTGAGTATTTATCTGAAAAGAAGTAGTTTAAAACAGTTTTTATTGTTGAAGCAACTTTTGCTCTTTTACTAACTTTTTGTTGTTCTTTCTTTTTATTAATCTCATCATCAAGCGCTTTCCATTTTTTCCTCAATTGAAAAATGGTTTTAATGTTCGTTTTATGCGTTTCAACTAAATTGTTGTAAGCACATTTACAGATTTCTTTTCTTACAGATTTGTTTTCTTCACCTATCTGATTTTTCTTAGCATTTATTAGGTTGATTTGCTCATTATTTGAGTCAATATTCTTATTCAGTAAGGTTTGATGCTTCTCAATATTTTCGATTATTGAATTTTCAATTGCAATTGGTTTGCTTATATCTTTGAGTTTTTCTTCAATTATCTCAATATAAGCCTGAATTGCTTTTTGCGCTGCTTCAACGTTCAGAGAACCTAATTCTACTTCTTCGCTTGATGGAATATATTTGGTTTTATATTCGTTAAAAGAGTTTATTCGTTTAGCATTATTGTTTTCAATAACTTTTAATGAAGCCATAAGATTTGATAGAAATTCCGAATTTGCTTTGAATTGCTTTATTGTTTTTGATTCCGTGTCATTGATATATTTAGTGTAATTATCAATTAAATTAAGGGCACTTTCGCGTAGTTCTTGTTCGCAGAACGGACAGGTATTGTTTTTCGTTTCTGAAAGCAAAGTCATCCCTGTTTCAATAAATAACTGCTTGTTTTTTATTTTTTGTTTGAAATTTTCTGCTAACGAACTTAAAGAAAACCCTTTATTTAGATTTTCTTTTATTTCATTCAGTAATTTGAAATCGATATTAACCCTGTCAACGGTACTGATATCTGATAGATTTTCAGGAACGGACTTGATTTTATTGTAGTCAGCAAAGAGTTCGTCAATGCTTTTTGAAACTTCGAATAATTCTTTCTCAATACCTTGAAAAACTTCCTTTGGACTTAGATAAGCATATTCACTAAGTCTTTTAATGTTTTGAATGTTGCTTATATTTTCCTGTACATAAGCGTTAATTTCTTTTTCAACTTGTTCCGATAGTTCTTTGCCTTCTTTTTCGATTTTAGTAAGCTTGTCTTCATCTTCCTTTAGGTCAATGTTGACTTTACCCAAAATGTAACCTTCAATGTCGCTATCTTTTTCATAGCCCAGAGCTTGAATGTTTTGCTCGACATAATCTTGATTAAATGTGTGATACAAATATTTAGTTTCTGGAATGGTCGGAATTTGTCCTTTTGTAATGGACATGTTGAAATCGTCTTTTACATTGCCGTCTTTGTCAGAAATCTTGAACGAAAAAGTTCCATTGCTTTTTCCAAAAGTAAGAAGTTTGTCTGTTGGACTTTTACCATTTTCGTCTAAAGCTAACTCATCTTGTTTTTCCATTAATCTGAAAAGTCGGCTGATAAAAGTCTTTCCACTGCCATTATTTGCAAATACACCCATTTTTAATGAACTTGATTTGATTTCCCTGGTCAAGTTCTCAATTGGTGCAATGTTTTGGCACTTAATTATGGTTGTAATCTTATCGTCTGCCATGTTTTATGGTTGTTGGTTTTTTAGCCTTGTGAATAACTTATTTATCATATCCACTTCCCCAAATCCACCACACAACAGGTTGTATGATAAATTCAGGTAATGGCGGTATTTATTTTTAATCATTTTCCGGGGTAAAAACCCAAACTCCCTCTCCGGTTTTCCGGGGCTGCTGGAAAATTTCTGCTGAAATACTATGTGGGGTGATTTGTTCAAATGGTTTATGGTTTAAATTTAAAAATTCAGGGTTTAAAGCTAAATAACTTTGGTTAAATGCGCAAGAAGTTTTTTAGCAGAATGTGTTGGCTGTCAAACATTATGCGACTTCTATTAACACTTTCCCCGAGGCATGTCCCTGTTTCAGGTAATTCATCGCTTCGGCAGCTTTTTCAAGCGGGTAATGTTTTTCAATGACCGGTTTGATGATTTTTTTGGCTGTAAGTTCTGCCAGAAATTCCAGGTCGGGGCCGGCTTCTTTGGCAGACAAAAACTTCATTTTTTTGCCGCCAACCGATAGAATCCAGCCAAACACAAGCGATTTGAAAATCTGTCCATACGAACCTCCAATCATAACATAACTTCCACCGGATGCCAAAGCCCTGCGGTAAGCCAGCAACGGGTAACTCCCGTTAACGCCGAGGATGATGTTGTACCGTTTGTTTTTACCGGTGAAAGTTTCTTTGGTATAATCCAGTACCACATCGGCGCCGAGTGCGTAAGTTTGTTCTACATTTTTTGTGCTGCAAACGGCCGTAACCTCGGCGCCAAAATATTTTGCCAGTTGAACGGCAAATGTGCCCACACCCCCTGCGCTGCCCACAACAAGTACTTTGTCGCCTTTACGAATGTTCCCTTTATCGCGCAAAGCCTGAAGTGCCGTAATGCCGGCGATCGGCAACGACGAAGCTTCTGAAAAAGAAATTTCCTTCGGCTTTTTAACAAATGCCTTTTCGGGAGCAGCAACAAATTCGGCGAGGCCTCCAAATCCAAGATTGGCAAGGCCCCCGATCACTTCGTCGCCCGGTTGAAACGCAGAAACTGCCTCTCCGGTTGATTCCACAGTTCCGGAAATATCGGCGCCAAAAATCTTTTTCCGGGGAATCAGTCCCATTTGCATCGACCGGTAATCGGCCGCATTCAGCGAAACAGTGTGTATTTTTACAAGGATTTCATTGCCTGCAGGTACAGGTTTGTCCACATCTCTATATCTCAGTTTCTCCGGAGAGCCTTTTTTATCATAGACAACTGCTTTCATTTTTTCCATAGCTGGTTATTATTTTATTAACTATAAAAACGTGTTTTGGCAATAACAGTTTTCGGAAAAGGTTTCTGCTGAATGGGTAATAATTCCACCGAAGGAATTACATTAGGACAAAAATCTTCCAAAGGAAACAGCAAAAGACTCAGACAATACACACAGGCAATTTTTCCTGTCTGCAATCATTGCCTTCCACGTCAATTTTCAGTAACTTTAATTGCGAAACCAAAAAACTTGCTGCCATGGAAAAGTATTATTACCTGGTTATCACTCCCGAATCGTTTATCGCATCGCACCTGGCACCCGAAGAATTCGGCCATTATCTTTCGGTGGGTACCAAAAAAAGGTTGCGCAGCCAAAACATCTTTTTTGAGCTGGACCCCAAAAAAATGAAAGACATCCCCCACGACTACATCGACAAAAAACTGGTTCCCTACCCCGACGGCGAGCCCAAACGTTCAGTGTTTTTCGGCATTTACCGGGTACTGGAACAAACGCCCCTGTCGGTCCTGAAAAAGCTGTATCTGGCTACGGACGACGGCAAAGTACTGGGCCTGGAATCTTCAAAATTTGAAGAAACCGAATCGGACGAAATTCACCTCTACCAGCAGTTTAACCCCATCACCACGCGCGTAGCCAGTAAACTGCTGCCCCACGAGTTTATCCGCTTTTTAACCGACCCAAAAAAGCCGGTTTCCACGCCCAAAATCTTTTTTGCCGAACTGCTGCTGAATGAGCTGGCCACCGATCCCAATGCGCCACTGAGCAATTTACCCTATCCCAATCCCGACCATTTGCGGGAATGCCTGCTCAGGCTGCATGAAACACAGGGAAAACTTACCAAAACCGTACTGCGGTTTATGCGCGGCGATATCTCGTACCGTACCATCAAAAACGGATTTTTTATTGGCGAAAAGAAAAATTACCTGTTCTATCCGTTCCCGACCGTTGAAGAACTGGAGGCAAAACACTTTAGTTGGTGGCGATCGGCACTAACGCAGCATTTTTAAAGCATTTCCGGCTAATTTTAATTAAACTGCCTGGCCCCATCCTTTAAAGGTTAGATGAAGGTTGGGGTTGTTTTTCTATTAGCAACCCGCCAAACCTGAATGAAAAATAGCTAAATTGTCCCCAAAAAGGAAAACATAATGAAGCAGGTATTTTTGACCATTTCAGTAATTATCGGATTAATCGCGTGTAACAAAGCACAGGGACCTGAAAACGATTTGCCCGGAAAAAACAACCTCGTTTACGGCGGCGATTTTTCCATCATGAAAAAACTGGAAGATTTGGGCGGCCAATACAAACTCAACGGCGAAGTAAAAGAAGGTTTTTACATTTTTAAAGAAAATGGATATACCTGGTGCCGGCTGCGTATTTTTCACACACCCAACATGGAGGGTCCGGTTTGCAACGATTTGGAATATACCGTTGCTTTAGCACAAAAAGCAAAACAGTTCGGGTTTAAAATTTTTCTGAATTTTCACTATTCAGATACATGGGCCGACCCTGCCAAACAATTTACTCCAAAAGCCTGGGAAAATCTGGATTTTGAAATCCTGAAAGACAGCGTTTACCAATATACCAAAAACGTATTGAAGGCAATGAAGTCGGCCGGTGTTTTCCCGGATATGGTGCAAATAGGCAATGAAATAAACAACGGTATGATTTGGCCGCACGGCAGACTTTGGGAAAACGAAAACGCCCGCTGGGACGAACTTACTGAATTGCTCAGGGCCGGCATACGGGGAGTAAAAGAAGTGGAAGGTGGCGCTGAAATCCCTGTCATGGTTCATGCAGCCACCGGAGGCGATTTGGTGGAATCGGACAATTTCTACAATAACATTCTGCAACGCGGGGTGGAGTTCGATGTGATTGGATTGAGTTATTACCCCTGGTGGCACGGCACTTTCGAAGATTTGGAAAAGAATCTTGAATTTTTGTCGAATAAATATGAACAGGAAATTTCGGTGGTGGAAACAGCGTATTACGCCAACGGCTGGTATCCCGAGCCGGGAGGATGGGTGCTGGACATACAACCCTATCCGCCAACAGAACAGGGCCAGCACGATTTTCTGGTTGACCTGACGAATCGCTTAAAAAAATTTCCAAAAGTTACTTCGGTTTACTACTGGAAACCTGACGGACTCGACATTCCCGGATCAGGAATTCCGTTTTTAGGCCGCAGCCTTTTCAGTCCCAACGGCGATGCATATAAGGGAATTTCGGCATGGAAAACACAAAATTAAACAGGTTTTTAGGCTAAAAATCTGAATATGATTCTATTTTTGTGTTTTACTTAAACCATCTAATATTCTTACAATGAATTTTATATCAAGAAGAAACTTTTTGAAAACGGCTTCTGCTGTAACTGCAGGTGCTGCTTTTATCCCGAATTTTATCAGTTGCTCGCCGTCGAAAAAACTGAACATTGCCGTAATTGGAGTGGGAGGGCGCGGAAAAGCCAACTGGAGTGAATGTGCCGGTGAAAATATTGTGGCCTTGTGCGACGTGGATGAAAACCGTGCAGCCGAAGGTTTCAACACCTTCCCCAATGCGCGGCGCTTTAAAGATTTCCGCAAAATGTTCGATGAAATGGCCGGCGAAATCGATGCAGTGCTGATTTCCACACCCGACCACACCCATTTTGCCGCCACCATGGCAGCCATGCAACTGGGCAAACACGTGTATGTGGAAAAACCACTGGCACATAACGTGTGGCAGTTACGCACCTTAAAAAAAGCAGCGCACCATTACAACGTTATCACCCAAATGGGCAACCAGGGGCATGCCACCGACGGCATCCGACGGGTAAAAGAGTGGGTGGATGCAGGAATCATCGGCGATGTAAAAGAGGTAATTGCCTGGTTCGACGGCCCCGATTTTGGCGAAGACAAATATTTCACCAAACCGGCACAGTTCCCACCGGCAGCAGAACCCATCCCTGCCGGTTTTGACTGGGATTTGTGGCTGGGACCCGCTGCAGAACGTCCGTACAACCATGCATATCACCCCAAATCGTGGCGTGGATTTTACGACTTCGGCAATGCCGAACTGGGCGACTGGGCCTGCCACACGCTGGATGCCCCATTCTGGTCGCTGGAACTGGGAATGCCCGTTGCTACCGAAGCACTGTTCAGTTCTGGTGCCCCTGAAGGTTTTCTGCCCGACCAATCCATCATTCAGTTTGAATTTCCGACGAGGGGAAACCGCCCTCCGGTAACCCTGAAATGGCACGAAGGCGGATTAAAACCCGAAAACCGACCCGAATGGAAACTGGATGAACTGCCCGGCTCGGGAATGATTATGGTTGGCGAAAAACAAAACATCATTACCGGTGGAAGACCCAACAATGCACAACTGATGATGCCGAAAGCCGAATGGGAAAGCTGGGTGGCCAACGAAATGCCCGAAGCAACCATTCCCCGCATCGAAGGCGGTCCACAGCAGGAATTCCTGAATGCTTTAAAAGGCAACGGTCCCCTACCCGGCTCCAATTTCGATTATGCAACGGAACTTACGGAAATGTCGCTGATTGGCGTGCTGGCCCAACGTTTTAACACACGCATTGAGTACGATGCCAAAAACATGCGGGTAACCAACCACGAGGGGATGGAACGCTACATTAAAGAACCGGTACGCAACGGATGGAGTTACGGAGAGGAAGTTTGGTAGAATACTATTTCAGATTGCGGCGTTTTTCGCGGTTACTCATTTCCAATCCCCTGATTTCAATTGGATGAACTACTGAGTATTTCTGAGAAGAAAGCAATATACCTGTGTCATTTTCGCTGGCAACAAATTGGGGAATTATAAACCGCAAGTCGGTGGAGCCGAGGCTGTGCTGAAAAATCAAAACGATAACTTCGGTACTTCCGGGAGCTACAACACCCAGTTGCTGGCCGGCAAATATTTTCCCGTTCACTTTCAGCTTTTTGCTGTTATCCACTACGTTGTGGTAGCAAATCAACGTGCCGTCGGACTGCAAAACGGTGATGGAATTGTTCCAGGTGTGGTACCAGGTTTGCGGTTCGCCGGTGCGTTGTGCCCCAACCACTTCCACAACAACGCCGGTACGAGCGGCAAAAACAGGTTCACCCGGAATCGCCTGAAAACCTGTGGCATTCCATGAATCAGGCAGGCTGGTACCCCAAAATCCTGTCAGGTTTTTTACATCGAAAACCGAAACTTCTTTACCGGGACTGAAAGGAATGAGGTAAGGAAAATCGAGATCGGCCAGCGCCATCGGATCCGACTTAAAAACTTTTATCTGATAGTTAAAACGCGGCACATCTGCATCGGGATAACGTTGCAGGGTAAAAAGCGTATTGAATCCGGGCTCCAGCAGTTTGATGTAAGGCAGCGGCTCATTAAATGTGGTATTCTCCAAATCGGCAAAATCCACATTCAGAAAAAGCGGCGCCGGGGTGTTGTTGTATGCCACAAAATCCACATCGCCCACTCCATTGTAATTGGCCTGCACTTCAACGAGCTGGGCGTGAGAATTAAAAATTAAGAAAAGAATTATAGCTATCAAAAGTTGCTTTCTCATAATAATCAATAAAATTTTGACTACTCGTCAATATTTGATTACCTTAACAATGGTAAAATTACATCTTTTAACTCCGGATATTCATTAAGCAACCTCCTGTCGGCCAGTTCAAAATCTTCGAAATGAAAGCCGGGAGAAACGGTGCAGCCGGCCAGTGCGTAACCTTCCGAATTGGCTAAACGCGCGGCAAACCAGGTGTTTTTCGGAACAATCACCTGGAAGGTTTCACCTTTTTCCGGGTCATTGCCCACCAGGTATTTTTTCAGTTTCCCTTTTTCCAGCGAAAGAATTTCAATGGCAGAAGTGCCGGCATAGTAGTGCCAGATTTCGTCGGATTTTATACGGTGAAAGGAAGAAAATTCATTGCTTTCGAGCAAATAATAAATGGATGTGGCAAAACTTCGCTCGCCGCGAAAACTTGATGGCAGTCCCGTTTGCGGCACAATATCATCCGACAAATAAATTTCGCGAAACCATCCGCCTTCCGGGTGTTTCTCCAGTTCCAGTTTTTCAATCCAATAGGCTGCTGTTTTCATATTTCAAAAGTAAGAATTAATATTGCTTTTTAATCCCGGAAATTGGGGAAAACTAAAACATGTATTCAAAAGAAGAAGCAAAAAAAATACGGCTGCAATTTTGGGAGCAGTTTGGCAAACGGTGTGAAATTCATCCTTTGCTTAGTGAACGCCGGAAAAAATGGATGCTGCACCGCACTAAAATTCCCGGCGTGGCACTCCGGTTTGAGGCCGGCCGTTCCAACGCCAAAGTGATGCTGGAACTGAGCCACCGCAACGAGGACAAAAGGTTGAAGGCTTTTGAAATCCTGCAGAATTACAAAGTGATTTTGGAAGAGGGTTTTGCCGATGGCCTGATTTGGGAGTTTTTTCACGAACGGGCAGACAGCGGACAGGAGGTTGCGCGAATTTTCACTATTCTGCCTAACGTAAATTTGTTTCGCCAAAACCAGTGGCCCGACATTTTCAACTTTTTTATTGAAAATATGGCCCGGCTGGAAGAAAATTTTTTGCAAATTCGGGATATTTTAAAGGAAGAACTGGAAAATTAATCTGGAATTTGATGGCATGAAGGGCCGCCAGTGGCTGATGAAATGGTTGCCGTCACGGGCGTATGACAATGCTGTTTATGTGGTGTTTTCCAATCCCATTGGCATGGACGACGACCAGCTGAAAAACGGCTGCTCCATGATTATCGACTCTTTTGGCGATGTAGTGGCCGAATGCCGCAAGTTGGGAGACGATGTCGTTTCCACCGTTCTCATTCCCGAAAAACTTTTTTTGGCTGGAGGACACCGTTACATCCAGGCGCGCCGGCCCGAATTGTACCGGAACATTATCGGAAAGGAACACACGCCAGAACAAAAAGTGAGTTGGATTTCAGAGGAAAAGACAACATAAAGAAAAAAAAACAGATACCTTTGAACAAATAAGTTTAAAAACCAATAATCTACCTCAAAATGAGACTTTTTATTTCACTTTTTGTCCTGGCTGGAATTTTACTGCTTGGCGGCTGCGATTTACTTAACGGAATTGATGATTTCAGAAAAAACGAAGAAACAAACTTTTCCAATGGTTGGTTTCCGGAGGACCCTGTAAATATTGAGGCATTAAACACAGAGTGGGACGATTTTAATTCCAACATTCCCGTAATTGGGAAAACCATTGATTTCTATTTTTCAAATAATCAAAATTCTCAGGGAGGGCAATTCGATATTTCAAACCGTCAGATTGGGGCTTACTTTAACTACCAGGACAGTATTTTCAATTTCTCCGTTGGAAACACTACCTCCAATTACGCATTTCATCTGTTACCACTGATTAATTCCCAGACTGATGAACTTGGGCCGTTCTCCTTTGAAACCGACACAATTAGAAAACACAGTAAATGGATTTTCCTTTATGCCAATAACAATCATGATCATTTCGACATTCAATTTGCTTATACGTTTGTTTCAGACTGGGGCGGCTGGGATTCCCAACGAAAAATTTATGGTCCATTTTCTGCACCAGTGCTGAATTCCTCTAAAGATGATTTTTATCCGACCATTAATAAAGAGCAATCCAAATTTTATTTCTCCTCAAACCGGGATAAAACTTTTAGTATTTACGAAGTTAATATTTCTGAAGACGATGTGGTGAAATGGTTGCAAACGGGAAACGAAAAACCAAAACTTATAAAAAAATTGTCGAGCCCGCATAACGATAAATGCCCCTATATCAATGGCAACCTGCTGGTTTTTGCATCAGACAGTCCGGCAGGGTATGGAGGATTTGATTTGTGGTATTCGGTTTTTGAAAACGGAGACTGGTCAGAGCCCCGGAATTTTGGTCCGAGAATTAATACTGAATTCGACGAATATCGCCCGGCTATTCAGCATTTTCCCGACTCCAACAATGATTTGATGGTTTTCTCATCGAACCGTCCGGGTGGAAAAGGAGGTTTCGACTTATATTATACAGGAATTTCAAAAATGATTCATCCTGATGAATAACATTTTAATAAATACTGATAATTTGCAGCAAATAGCTTTTAAAAAATTCGGGTCACCTGAAAGAATAAACTTCGCAAACAAATCTTATACAACCCTTTTAATATTCAACTTGCTGATTCTCGAACTCAGCGTTGTTGGTGGAATCTGTAAAAGCGCTGCCGCCCCATCGGCACCTGAAATTTTCCAGTTGGTTACATTCAGCGCTTTAAAAATGTTTTGCCGTTCCAACTCCTGCATTTCCGCCTCGGTCAAAATCCGGTCATTTGCTGGCATTTCAAAGTCTGTTGGTTTATCCTGAACAGGCATTAGCCCTGGCAGGTTAATTTTACCTTCACGGCTGGTGATAACACATCTTTCCATAATATTCTGCAACTCCCGTACATTTCCCGGCCATGGATAACCCAGCAGCTGTTGCTTGTTCACTTCGTTTAAAACAACCCGGGGAACACCGGAGCGCCGGGCATACTTCTCCAGAAACGCTTCCGCCAGTAAAATAATGTCTTTTCCGCGTTCCCTTAGCGGTGGAATATCGATGGGAAATACATTCAGCCGGTAATACAGGTCGGCTCTGAATTTTCCCTTTTCAATTTCTTCTTCCAGATTGCGGTTGGTAGCCGCAACCACCCGCACATTTACCTTTTGTGTTTTTGAGCTGCCAACCGGCTCAAACTCGCCTTCCTGCAACACCCGCAACAGCTTGGCCTGTAATTGCAAAGGCAACTCCCCTATCTCGTCAAGAAAAATGGTGCCGCCATCGGCAAGCAAAAAACGGCCTTCGCGCGCATTTAAAGCACCGGTAAAAGCTCCTTTAACATGGCCAAACAACTCACTTTCCACCAACTCGGATGGAAGAGCCGCGCAATTTAGTGCCACCATGGGTTTGTTCCTGCGGTGGCTTGCCTTGTGGATGGCCAGAGCAAAAAGTTCTTTTCCTGTTCCGGTTTCGCCACGAATAAGCACGGTGGAATCGGTGGGCGCAACCTGCGCAACAGCCTGCAAGGCCCCTGCTATTTCTGGACTTTCTCCGATAATGTGATCGAAATGAAGATTACGAACCTGATCACGTAAAATGGTCGTTTCCGCACTCAGTTGTTTAATCTCTTCGCGCGCTTTTATTCTCTCGGTCACATTTCGTAAAAACAAGGCATGGTAGTTCCTGTTGTTGAACCGGTATTTCGACAGGGTAACCTCGGCAGGAAAAGACTGACCATCAGTTGTTACGCACTGAAGATAGTTCTGAATAAACGTTGATGTATAAAATTCGGGTTGGTTTTCCATCCGGTTCACAGCCTGAAATATTTTTTGAAGGCTTTCATTTTCAAAAAAATCCTGTAAATGTTTTCCTGTAAAACTCCGGCCCTTTACCTTAAAAGCTATTTCGGCAGCTTTATTGGCCTGAGTGATTAAAAAGTCATCATCTATTTCAATAAGGGCTTCCTGTGCCCCGTTTACCAGCCGGTTGAGTTTGGCTTCGTTCTCAATCAGCATTTTATCGTAGCGCATTCGACGCATTTCTGCAGCCGCCCTCGATGCAAAAATTTTAAAAATGGCAAACGCCTCCGGAAGTTCTTCCATGGGTTTGTTGTCCAAAAGAGCCAGATGCCCGAGTACCTGCCCGTTCTCATCTCTTAATGCCAGTCCCATGTAACTTACGGCACCCAGCCCGGGCAAATCCGGATCATCAGGATACAACTGGATAACATCCTGCGGCACGTGACAGATGTTTTCGCTTTCCAATACCGGTTCACATGGCGTACCGGGAACATCATATTCATATTCCTCTACATAATGATCGTTTAGCCAAAAGGCCAAAGCCCGCAACCGGTTTTTATCCTTAATAAGTTCTGTGACCCAGACTCCATGTGCACCAAGAGCTTCAGCCAGGTTTTTAACCAGTAACCGGAAAAATTTTTCACCGGTATAGTCCGATGTTCCTTCCACAATCTTTTTCAAAGCGATTAATCCGGAAGAAATTTTCCGCGGCGAATGAGTTTCAGCAACCATAATTAAAATTTTTTACGAAATCAAGTTAACGATTTTTCGTGAATTACGAAATTTCGTAACAATATTTTTTAATTAAATATCTTATAATAAGTAATATAACATTTTGGTATATCAATTGGCTTAACAGAAACATATTCGTTTAATTTTAAAATTTATAAAAAATGGAAACAAAAGTAAAAACTGTTGTGAACGGTTTCCGGACCGAAGAAATAACCGGAACAATCAATGCCATTCTGGAAAATCCCGAAATTGCAAAATTCAGGTTTCGTGCAAAAAACAAGTGGGTAAAAGGCGGTCACAACCGCGCCACCGTAAAAGATTTTTACGGCGGATTACAGGAAGATACCTCGCGAAAAAAAGGATGGACTTTTGACAACGGCGAACCGCCCATTTTGCTGGGGAACAACGAAGGAGCAAACCCGGTGGAATATCTGCTTTCAGCTTTGTCGGGCTGCATGACAACCACAATGGCCCTGCATGCAGCAGCCAGGGGAATTGAAGTGAAAAGCATTGAGTCGAAGTTTGAAGGTGATTTGGATGTGCAGGGATTTTTGGGGCTGAATGACCAGGTGCGCAACGGGTACCAGCACATCAGAGTATCTTTCGATATTAGAGGCGATCTTACCGAAGATCAAAAACAGGAGTTACTCAATTTTACTTTGATGTCCCCGATTTATGATGTGGTCAGCAACGGAACCCGGGTCGATGTAAAACTGGCAGAATAAGGTGCAAAATGCCAAAAAAAGTCCCGGCTGGAAAAATTCAAAAGCCGGGATTTTTTTTAAACCAACTCAATTTTATTGAACGTACAACTTTTAGCAAAAAAAAAGAAAAATATTTTACATTACATAAAACTCTGAATAAAAACAATTTAGCCACAATATCAAAAAAAATTTCAAAAAAAGTTAGTACTATGTATTGCATGGTATTATTTTTTATTCATATATTTGCATAACAAATAACAGGGCAAAAAATAGTACGTGCCAAAAAAAAGTTCTATAAAAGTGTAACGAAAAAAAAACTCAGGCGTCTTAAAGTTGAATTTGAAAAAACAGAAACAGAAAAATTGAAATAAAAAATAAAAAAACAGGAGGACCAAGTTATGAAAACAATGAGCAGCAAATTAAGGAAAGCAGGGATGGAAACAATAGCAGTTATCGCAGTTTTGGTTGCAACTTGTTTAACCATCAGCGCCCAGGGGGCAAAATTCGATAACAACGAAATGAACGGAATCAGGCTGGCAATGGCTGAAAAAAGTGGAAAAATAATTTCATCTGAAGTCGCAACAGGAGCAAACGCTACTTTGGCTGCCTTTGCAGCATACCTGGAAGAAGAAAAAGAAACTGAACTGGAAACCGAAGAGTGGATGCTAAATACCGACAACTTCTTCATGGACTACCACCTGGAAGAAGCAGCCGAAGTTCCGCTTAAACTCGAAAACTGGATGACCGATGCAAGTTACTTTGGAATGTCGGCTTATCTGGAAACAACAACCGAAGAAACTTTAACCGTCGAAGACTGGATGTTGAATGTGTACAACTTCTACTGCGATTTCGGTATTGATGAAGCAACCGAAGAACCTTTGAAAACGGAAGCCTGGATGGTAAACTTCGACCACTTTTCAAGAAAATAAAAACAATTAAAAAATAAAACAAAAAACAGGAGGACAAAGTCATGAAATTAAGAAACAGCAATTTGAACGAAACAGCAGTAAAATCACTCAGTACTTTCACCGCAGTATTTGTAACCGTTTTAGCTTTATCAGTCAGCGCGCTGGCCGTAAATACCAATTCAGAAGCAATGAGCCTGGCTAATCTTCTTACCGAAGAAAAAGATGTGGAAAGCGATGTGGAAGAGTGGATGCTCAACACCAACAACTTCTATTTCGACTATACTTTTGATGAAGCCGCCGAAACAGCGCCCGAACTGGAAAGCTGGATGCTGAATGAAAGCAACTTTGAATCCAATTTCAATCTGGAAAC
>CAZXHP010000086.1:4505-14972 GCA_964639655.1 uncultured Mariniphaga sp. | reverse complement strand
GCTTGTGTGTTTGGGGGTTAACTTAAGGGCGGCTATTGAGCTGCCCTTTCTTTTTGTCAATTTTATTCATTTTTGTCGAATTTTCATTTTTGTTGACTAATTTCGTGACCGGTTAAGAGGGTTTAATTCTATAAAATCATTTTTTGATGGCCGAACAGGGAAATGCAGAAATTGTATTTGTTTTTATTGTCGGGACTTTAGGCATGATAATTCTTGCCGGTGCAATTTTTTTCTTTTTTATCACCTACCAGAAAAGGCTGTTGAAAAAAGAACTGGAAATTAATAAAATAAAAGCCGAGCAGCAGGAAGAAATCTTACAAAACACAGTACTCGCCCAGGAAAAAGAGCGAAAACGTATTGCGCAGGATTTACACGATGAAGTTGGTGCGATGTTGTCGGTGGTTAAATTAAATATTTCGCGGTTTGAACGGAAGGCAGAAGATTCGTCATCAAAAGAAATTGCCGCTGAAACCAAAACCTATCTTGATGAGCTGATTACCCAGGTGCGAAGGATCTCACGTGCTTTAATGCCGCCATCGCTGGAAAAACTGGGTCTGGATTACGCCATAGCGGAACTTGTGAACTGGGTGAACAAATCCGGCCAGATTGAAGTAGAATATTGGAAAAGTGGCGACTCGGTACGTTTTAACAACAAAAAAGAACTGGCTGTTTTTCGCATCATCCAGGAATTGCTGAATAACGCGATTAAACACGCCCAGGCATCGACTATTTTAATTAAAGCACGGTATAGTGCCGGCGGATTGGCAGTTTCAGTATGTGACAACGGCATTGGTTTTGATTTGGACCAGATGACAAAAACCGGGTTGGGTTTGAGGAACCTGGAAAGCAGGACACAAATTTTAGATGCCCGAATCAAAATGAAGTCAAAATCCGGGAAAGGTACATCTGCTATTTTATTAGTTTATTCATTAACATGATTTTATGAAAGATGAACGTATATCGGTTGTTATAGCTGATGACCATAAGTTGTTTAGAAAAGGAATCCGGGCGTTGCTGGAGGAATTTCAGTTTATTGAAAAGATTTATGAAGCGGGAAACGGTTTGGAATTACTCGAACTTCTGAAACTGCTCGATTTGCTCCCGCAGGTTATTCTGCTCGATATTCAAATGCCCGTAATGGATGGGATTGAAGCGCATAAACTAATCAGAAAGCTCTACCCTCAGGTGAAGGTAATCGTGCTAACAATGGAGGATGACGAACAGTTTATAACGTATATGATATCAGAAGGTGTAAACGGCTATTTACTTAAAAATGCCGAACCGGAAGAGTTGGAAGGAGCCATTCAAAAAGTTTATATCAACGATTTTTATTTTCCCGCTGATATGTCAAACCTGGTGATTAAAAGTGGAAGCCAAAAAAATGTGGAAAAGCCTGTTTTACCTGAGTTTTCTGAACGGGAACTGGAAGTACTGGCGCTAATTTGCAGTGCGTTTACTGCTCCTGAAATTGCAGCCAGGCTGAATATCAGTCGCAGAACAGTTGAGGGACACAGGAATAAATTGCTTCAAAAATCGGGAACTAAAAATATTGCCGGACTGGTGATGTACGCCGTGAAAAATAAGCTGGTTTTTTTACAATAAAAAAGGGGTTCTGGCCAGAACCCCTTTACGGATAATCCGTAACTTCTTACCAGTGCAATTTTTGGAATAGAGAGAATGTGCAGGCAAGTGAATTGTTAAATTGCACCTGGTCTTTCGAAGCTGTCAATCCAAGTGTGCCCAAGTTTACTGGATTGAGGTGTGGGGTAGTTTCGTTATGTAATTTTTGTAAATTCATTTTATGGTTGAAAAAATTTCGATACAAATTTCCAAAAACATTTCATACAAAAAAAGAGTAATTCTACGTGTTTTTAACACGTAAAATTACCTGTTTTAAATTGCGTAGTTTTACGTATAAAAAAAGCCACCCTCTGTGGGGCAGCTTCCTTTACATTTCAGTAAATCAGTTTCTTATTTCAGATTTGCCTGAGCGGCAGCAACACGTGCAATCGGCACGCGGTAAGGAGAACAACTTACGTAATCCATTCCAACGCTGTCGCAGAACATAACTGACGATGGCTCGCCGCCATGTTCGCCGCAGATACCCACTTTTAGGTCAGATTTTACTTTGCGGCCTTTTTCAGCTCCCATTCTCACTAATTGGCCGACGCCTTCCTGGTCGAGTACCTGGAACGGGTCGTTTTTCAGGATGCCTTTTTCAAGGTAAACCGGCAGGAATTTTCCTGCATCGTCACGCGAGTATCCAAAGGTCATCTGGGTAAGGTCGTTGGTGCCGAAAGAGAAGAATTCAGCAACTTCGGCAATCTGATCGGCAGTAACGGCTGCCCGCGGAACTTCAATCATGGTTCCAACAAGGTAATCAACCTCAGCACCTTTTTCCTCGAACACTTTTTTAGCGGTTTCGTGAATAATATCGGCCTGCAGTTTTAATTCTTTAACTGTGCCAATCAGCGGAACCATAATTTCAGGACGCGCGTCAACACCCTTTTGCTTCAGATTAACAGCGGCTTCAATAATTGCCCGGGCCTGCATTTCAGTAATTTCAGGGTAGGTGTTTCCAAGGCGGCATCCACGGTGCCCAAGCATGGGGTTGAATTCATGCAAATCGTCAACCAGCGCCTTAACTTCTTCCTGGGTAATACCCATTTCCTTGGCCATTTCTTCCTGGTTGGCTTTTTCGTGCGGAACAAATTCGTGCAAAGGCGGGTCGAGCAGACGGATGGTCACGCCATAACCAGCCATTGCTTCCAGAATTCCTTCGAAATCTTCTCTTTGGTACGGAAGTAATTTGTCGAGCGCCTTACGCCTTTCGGTTTCGGTTTTTGCCAGAATCATTTCGCGCATGGCTTTAATTCGCTCACCCTCAAAAAACATGTGTTCTGTACGGCAAAGGCCAATTCCTTTCGCACCGAATTTACGGGCAACCTGCGCGTCTTTTGGCGTGTCGGCATTTGTACGGACGCTCATTCGCGTATATTTTTCTGCCATATCCATAATTTTGGCAAAGTCGCCGCTCATTTCGGGATCTTTTGTAATAATTTTTCCTTCGTAAACTTTACCGGTTGAACCGTTCAGGGAAATCCAGTCGCCTTCCCTGAACTCTTTCCCGTCAATGGTCATTACGCGGGTCTTGTAATTGATTTTTACTGCACCTGCTCCTGAAACACAGCATTTACCCATTCCCCGGGCAACTACAGCTGCGTGGGAAGTCATGCCGCCACGGGCGGTAAGAATACCTCTGGCAATGTGCATACCTTCGAGGTCTTCGGGCGAAGTTTCAACACGAACCAGAATTGAGGCCGGGTATTTTGCTGCCTCGTCGGCAAAAAATACAACCTGACCGGTTGCAGCACCCGGAGAAGCCGGTAATCCTTTAGCAATTTCCTTTGCCGATTTCAATGCACTGGCTTCAAACACAGGGTGAAGCAATTCATCCAGCTTGTTGGCATCAATTCGTTTCAAGGCAGTTTTGTCATCAATTACACCCTGTTCAAGCAAATCAACGGCAATTTTTACCATTGCAGCACCGGTGCGTTTTCCGTTACGGGTTTGCAGCAACCACAATTTACCTTCCTGAATGGTAAATTCCAGGTCCTGCATATCTTTATAATGATCTTCCAGCTTTTGCTGGGTTTCTTCCAGTTGTTTGTAAATTTCGGGCATCGCTTCTTCCAGTGAAGGATATTTTGAAGCTCTTTCTTCTTCACTGACTCCCTGCAGTTCGGCCCATTTTCTTGAACCTGAAAGAGTAATTTCCTGTGGTGTACGAATACCGGCAACCACGTCTTCGCCCTGTGCGTTAATGAGGTATTCTCCGTTAAATACATCTTCGCCGGTTGCTGCGTCGCGGGTAAAGGCAACACCTGTACCGGAAGTTTCGCCCATGTTTCCAAATACCATGGCCTGAACGTTTACAGCAGTTCCCCATTCATCAGGGATTTGTTCCATTCTGCGGTAAAATATGGCCCGTGGATTTTCCCAACTATTAAACACAGCCGCTATTGAACCCCATAACTGTTCCCAGGGATCGGTTGGAAAATCTTTACCGGTTACTTTTTTTACGGCGGCTTTAAAGCGCTTTACCAGTTCCTTTAAATCGTCGGTAGTAAAATCGGTATCCAGTTGAATGCCTTTTTCTTCTTTTAATTCATCGATGATTTCTTCGAACGGATCGTGTTCTTCCTTGCTGGCAGGTTTCATATCCATAACCACATCGCCGTACATTTGCACGAAACGGCGATAGGAATCCCATGCAAAACGCGGATTACCCGACTTTTTGGCAATACCTTCCACTGCGTCGTCGTTCATACCCAGATTGAGCACGGTGTCCATCATTCCCGGCATGGAGGCACGGGCGCCTGAACGGACGGATAACAAACAGGGATTATCTTTGTCACCGAATTTTGTTTCGGTGAGTTCCTCTACCATCGCAACCGCAGCTTCAACTTCCGGCCTAATCAGTTCAAATGTTTTTTTCTGACCTTCTTCGTTATACATGGTACAAACTTCAGTGGTAATGGTAAATCCCGGAGGAACGGGAACCCCAATCAGGTTCATTTCCGCCAGGTTAGCACCCTTGCCACCCAGAAGGTTTTTCATGTCAGCTTTACCATCGGCTTTTCCAGCCCCAAAAGTATATACATGTTTTGCCATAAATAGTGTTTTTATAATTATTAGTAAAAAGAAATCATTAAATTTTGGATTGCAAAAATAACGCTATTTTTTTAGAATTGAAATAAATAACGGTTTTGAGAATCATGTCCGGGAACGGGTCTATTCCTGAGAATATAAGGTTGATGCGACAGCATGTAAAAATTTTCCGGATAGCTGATGGACAAACTTTTAAATTTTTCTTTGGTATATTCCATAATTCACGTTTTCATTTCGGTAAAATGCTGTGCAAATATATAAAATTAGGCCTAAGTCCGGGATTTCGAATGACCTATTATCTTTTTGATTATGAAGAGTTAACATTCTTTAACTTTGATTGAATTTAGTTAACTGTTTTTGTTCTTAATTTTGTAGTACTTATTAAAAACAAAAGTGTTTTTTCATAGAGAATAGATTTGGTTAGAAAGAAAACAGGGGCAGTAAAGAGCTCCTGTTTTTTTTCATACTCCGGTTTACTTTTTATTTTAACACGCATTGCGTTATCCCTTTTTCAGGTTAAAACACAGAATAGCCGATTTTTTGTCCGGCCGGGAACGGAATTCAGCTGTTTCTCCCATCTAAATTAATTCTGCCAATAAAAAGCATTTTTGAATTAAACGCAGAAGCCGAATTGGGGTCGAATAAAAGTTGCAACAGAAATTATGAAACTACAGGTAATTTTTAACTCACTTTTTCAGTGGCTGAAATCGACTGAAATGTTTGCGCGGCCGTCGAAGCAAATACCCGGAAGATGGCGGCTTTTTGAGTATTATACCGAAAAAAGCGGCGAGCTGGTCAATATAAAGGAAAACCAGTTGAAACAACAGGATATTTTTTGGGAAATTGAATTTGACAAGGATGGAGGTTTTAGTCAGGAAACCAATTTGCCCATCGCTTTTATGGAAAATGCGGAAGTAAATCGATGGAGTTTATCAAAAAATTATGTCATTTTTTTGCATCCGTTTGATTTTCGAAAAAACGATACGTTTCAGTTTGCAGTGAACAAGGAGATTCTTAAACTGCTAAAAAAAGATTTTGCCGGAAAAATTGAACTTTTTGGTTTTTTCAAAAAGTTGGAGAATTAACAGTGAAAATGGAACAATATTCGTTATTTTGGGG
Source organism: uncultured Mariniphaga sp. (assembly GCA_964639655.1). Taxonomy (GTDB): domain Bacteria; phylum Bacteroidota; class Bacteroidia; order Bacteroidales; family Prolixibacteraceae; genus Mariniphaga. Next base: position 9,182 of record CAZXHP010000086.1, on the reverse strand, counting down.
CAATAAAAATTTTAAAAAATCATGACAACACAACTGAAATTATTCCTGCTGCTTTTTTTGGGAGCAGCATTTCTGTCTCAAGCCCAAACCGACGATGGTGTTTTACGGATGAATGAATTCCGCAATCCCAAAAAACGTCAAATCATCCAAATCCCTGGTGTTGGCGAATTTCAGACTTTAAAATGCGATTTGCACATGCACACTGTTTTTTCCGACGGGCACGTCTGGCCAAGTGTGCGGGTACAGGAAGCCTGGCAGGAAGGTCTGGATGTGATGGCTATTACCGATCATATCGAGTACACTCCGCATGCTGCAGACGTGAACGTAAATCACAACCGTGCATGGGAACTGGTTAAAGACCTGGCTGCCGAAAATAACCTGATTTTTATAAAAGGAACTGAAATAACACGGAACACGCCGCCCGGGCATTTCAATGCGTTGTTTATTGGCGATGCCACGGAATACATCGAAGATCGGGCAAATGAAAAAGATAAGCAGTCGGTAATGAAAGCTGTTGATCAAAATGCGTTTATTTTCTGGAATCACCCCGGCTGGAAAGTAAGTTCCATTGAAGGTTCGTATGAGTGGATTGACTTTGTTGACGAACTGAAAAAGGAAAACAACCTGCATGGAATTGAAGTGTTTAACGGTTTTGGATTTCATAAAAAGGCACTCGACTGGGCGATTGACTACAATCTGACAGTGATGGGGACAACCGACATCCATAACCTGGTAGCGCACGATTATAAGTTGGGAGATTATGTGCACCGTTCCATGACACTTGTTTTTGCAAAGGAGCGCACAGCCGAATCGGTTCGCGAAGCTTTGGAAGCCGGGCGTACAGTGGCCTGGGCGAGCAAGTATTTAGCAGGGAAAGAAGAACATGTTCGTAATCTTTTTAATTCCTGTGTTGAACTGGGGCCTGAGTTTCATGTAAAAGGAGACCGAAAATATTTTGAAATCAGCAACAACAGCGATTTGTATTTTGAACTGGAACTGGAGTCGGGTAACGGGACCGACCGGATTACGCTGTACCCGCAATCGGCACAAATTATTACGGCGCCAGTCGATGAGAGAAGCCTGACTTATAAAGTTGTCACAGCTTTTGTTCGAAGCGATAAAAATCTTACGGTTGAATTTCCATTGAAATAGCATTCTGAAGCTGGTTTTTTAAGCAGGCTTTTGTTTGAATATTTTCAGCGCAGTTGGGAAAGGCTGCAGGGCGCGTTCAAAAATTCCGAGCGAATAGGCGATTGTTAAACCATAGTTGGTTATGGGCACTTCGGCCTGCCGGGCTTTCATAATTCTGCTGAGCATGGCCCGGCGGTTCCACATGCAGGCTCCGCAATGGATAATAAGCTTAAATTTTTCGATATTTTTAGGAAAATCATGCCCACGGGTATGTTCAAACAGCAGATTTCCACCCACATATTTATTCAGCCAGTTGGGAATTTTTACCGTACCGATATCTTCTTCGATGGGATGATGCGAGCAGGCTTCGGCGATTAAAACGCTGTCTCCGGGTTTTAAAGAATCTATGGCCATTGCACCTCTGACCATTTCATTAAGGTCGGCCTGAAACCGTGCAAACAGGATGGAAAAAGAAGTAAGCGGAATGTTGGCCGGCGTGTCTGCTCCAACTTTTTCAAATGCCTGCGAATCGGTTACCACCAGTTTTGGCGGTTCGTTGAGGCGCGATAATGCTTCCGACAATTCCGTTTCCCGAACAACCAGGCAAAAGGCATTATGATCCAGTAAATCCCTTATGCTTTGAACCTGCGGTAAAATTAACCGGCCTTTGGGCGCCTCTTTATCGATAGGAACCACGAGAACAGCCATTTCTCCGGGGCCTACGAGGTCAGCCAGAATCGCCGGTCTTTCAATAAAATCGGACGGTGCTGATTTTAATAAAAGCTGCCGCAGATCAGAAATCCCCTGATTGTCAGTAGCCGACGTGAACACATATTTTATTTTTACACTGTCGAGCTGAGAGGTAATATCCTGTTTCTCAGGGTGCAAATCGGTTTTATTAAAAACAATAATAAAAGGTATTTCCCGTTTTTTAAATTCTTCAATCAGGCTTAGTTCATAATCGGCCCAATCTTTAAAATTGGTAACCACAATCCCCAAATCGGTCCGGTCGAATACAGCCATTGTTTTAGCCACGCGTTTTTCACCCAAAACTCCTTCATCGTCAATTCCGGCGGTGTCGATAAATAATACAGGCCCCAGCGGAAGCAGTTCCATCGGTTTTTCAACCGGGTCGGTTGTTGTTCCTGCCACCTCGGAAACAATGGAAACATCTTGCTGGGTAAGTGCATTTAAAATGCTCGATTTACCGGCATTTCGCCTGCCGAAAATTCCGATATGTAACCTGAACGATTTTGGTGCTTTCATGATAAATTTTTTAAGGTGGAAATGTACAAATTCGGCAGCGAACTGGCAATAATGTGTTTAGGAAAAGCAGTTTTTATATTGCGGCATGAATACAAGGACGAAGGATGGCGCATCGAACAACCGTTGATACTTTCATTTTTTGCCGTTTGCTGCATTAAACTGCAAAACAGTTTTTTGTCACCTGTAAGCAGAAAAATATACCTTTTTATATTTTTTTTGACTGCCGCTGTTGCTAATTTATTCAAAATGTTCTAAATTGTTTTAATTCGATTCTAATCGTATCAGTATGAGATTTTTCATTTGCTGAATTGCGCGAATCAACATTAATATAACATTCAAACTAAAAAAGGGGAGAAAAACAGGATGAAAAAACGATTTTACTTTGCATTTTCAATGACTGCCATCACAATTTTAATTGTTTTATTCTCATCGTGCAGCAAAGATGAAACTGAAGGTTATTATATCCGGTTCAGAGCCAATGGTGAAATGGTTGAATTTACCAATCAATTGATACTGACTGCAGGATTCGGCCAGTCCGGTGATTTACATACCGGAACCATCAGCGGGGCAAATGATGCGACTTCAAATGTCGGGCTTCAGATTTACAACAACGCCCCCATTTTAGCGGGTACATACAGCGGATATGGTGTTTCCGATGGTGCTGTGGTAGGGGTAATCATCGGGTACACGGAAAAAAGTTCGGGGGTGTTGTTCAGCTCGGGTGGCGGACCCAATGTGGATGCCGCCGTTGTGATTACCGAAATTACGGAAACCACTGTTAAAGGCACTTTTCACGGAAAAATAATGGCATCCGGGCACCCTGACATTATTGTTACCGATGGTTCCTATTTTGTCAGGCGGGCCAACTGACTGGTTACCGGCGTCTGGTTTTCGGCTTCAGGTTTTATTGGCAACCGGGACTGGCTTCGTTCTGCACAGAGAGGAAAAGCTTGTGCTAAGGGTGTTATTTGCAATAAAATACTGAATCAGTTAAAAAATCCCGGCTACGAATTTCCCCTCCTGACAGTGACAGGTGGCGGCGGGCTGTTGGGATTAGAAGTCCCGGGGGGCAAAAAAAACGCGCCCCGCTTTCGCAGGACACGCTTTTTTTGAATCTTCCCTTGCCGCAGAGGAAGTTTGAAGAGGCTTTTATAAGTAATTACAGGAGTAGGTGTATTTCCAAAACAGTTTAACAGAATTAACATCTGTTTCCGGTATTAAACCAACGCCTCATACAATACTTCCACCGGATGTTTGGCATTTTTCCCCGTGCCATCTTTAATCTGGTGACGGCACGAGGTTCCGGGAGCCGAAATAATTACCTTTTCCTCTGCTTCGCGAACGGCCGGGAACAGCACCATTTCTCCAATTTTCATCGACAAATCGTAATGTTCTTTTTCGTAACCGAAAGAGCCGGCCATGCCACAGCAGCCGGATGGGATTTCTTTTACCGAATAGTTTTTGGGCAATGAAAGCATTTGTTTGGTGGGTTCGGTACTGGCCACTGCTTTTTGCTGGCAGTGCCCGTGCAGCAAAATTTGTTTTTCTTCCGAAGTGAATTGTTCTTCTGTAATGTTTCCTTTTTTAATTTCCGTTGAAATAAATTCTTCAAACAGCAGCGCCTGCTGTCCCAGTTTTTCAGCTGCCGGTTGTAATGCTTTTTCCACCAATTCGGGATATTCATCCCGGAACGCCAGAATAGCCGAAGGTTCGATGCCAATCAGCGGGGTTTCTTCCGAAATGATATCTTTTAAAAGATTTACATTTCCGGTGGCAATTTTTTTGGAAGTACGCACCAGTCCTTTGGAAAGGAATGTGCGGCCACTTTCTTTATGAACCGGTATTTTTACTTCGTAACCCAGTTTAGTCAGCAGTAAAATGGCTTTAATCCCGATGTCGCTTTCGTTGAAGTTGGTAAACTCGTCGTTAAATAGGTAAACTTTTCCTTTTGGCGCAGAATTGGGCATCGGAATTCCGTTTCCAGTCCATCGGTTGAGGGTGATTTTTGATAAAGCTGGCAGATTTCGCCGCGTTTCAATACCAATAAATTTTTTGAAAGCCGGTGTTTTCATCAAAAAATTGGAAACCGGCCTTACCAGCATGGCCAGTGGATTGAGCCTTGGAAGATAGGCCACCAGCCGTGAACGCAGCGGAATGCCATGAATATCATAGTAATGTTGCAGAAATTCCGCTTTTAATTTGGCCATGTCCACATTCGAAGGGCATTCGGCTTTACATGCTTTGCATGAGATGCACAAGTCAAGAATGTCGTATATTTCC
>CAZXHP010000086.1:0-4405 GCA_964639655.1 uncultured Mariniphaga sp. | reverse complement strand
CGCACGCGTCCGTCGCCATGCTCACCGCTCATTGAACCGCGGTATTTTTTTACCAGCGCAGCGGTTTCGTTCATCAGTGTATCGAAAAGTTTTACATCTTCCGGGTCTTTAAAATTAATAAGCGGACGGAAGTGGATTTCACCGGTGGCAATGTGGGCGTAATAAACACTGGTTAATCCAAGTCGGGTCAACACTTTTTTAAAGTCGGCAATGTAGTCGGGTAAATATTCGGGCGCTACAGCAGTATCTTCAATTCCGGGTACTCCTTTCCGGTCGCCGGGAATGTTGGACAGCAGACCGAGGCCGGCAGTACGCAGTGCCCAAACCCGTTTAATATTGTCGGCTCCGGTAACCAGCGGGTAGTGGTAACCCAGTCCGGCGGTACGTAAATCGTTTTCCAGTGCTGCAGCTTTTGCTGTCAGTTCTTCTTTTGTTTCGCAGGCAAATTCAATCATCAGCATCGCGCCGGGGTCGCCTTTTACAAAAAACCGGTTTTTATTCTGTTCTATGTTCTGTTTGGCTGCCTGCATCACCGTGTCGTCCATCAGTTCGATGGCGCCCGGACCGTGTTTTAACGCGATTAAATTTCCTTCAAGCGATTCTTCAAGTGTTTTGAAATGAGCGCAAACCAACCCTTTGTGTTTGGGCGGAAGTGGAATGAGGTTCAGTTTTATACGGTATGAAAAAGCCAGGGTACCCTCTGAACCTGCCAGTAACTTACAAAAATTAAATGGTTCGCCCCCTTCATTAAAGATTTCAGAATTGAGGAGTGCATCGATGGCATAGCCCATGTTTCGTCGCGTTAGTTTCGGGTCGGGGAATTTTTCGCGGATTTCCTTTTGATTTTCAGGATTGGAAAGAATGTCGAAAATATTCCGGTAGATGGTTTTCTCCAGATGATTGGGATTGCCGTTCAGCTTTTGCTCAAATTCTTTTTTTGAAAGCGGTTTGAATATGGTTTCCGAGCCGTCGGAAAGAATGGCGTCCACTTCGAGAATGTGTTCGCGAACGCTTCCGTAAATGAGCGAATGCAATCCGCAGGAGTTGTTGCCCAGCATGCCGCCAATTACACAGCGGTTGGCGGTGGAAGTTTCGGGACCGAATTGCAGTTCGTGCTGCGCCAGTGCCTGGTTGAGTTCGGCCAGCACCACGCCGGGTTCAACAATTACATATTTCTCATCCACGTTCAACTCCAGAATTTTATTCATGTATTTCGACATATCCACCACAATTCCGGGCCCCACTACCTGACCTGCCAGCGAAGTTCCTCCGCCGCGCGGAATAACCGACGTTCCGTTTTCGTGGGCAAATGCAATAATTTTTTGAATGTCTTCCTTGTTTTTCGGACGGGTAACGGCCAGCGGCAGTTCTTTGTACTGCGAGGCATCGGTGGAATAAAGCACGCGCTGCACGTTGTCGGTAAAAACATCGCCCCCGAGTTGGGATTTAAGCGGATTGAAAGCGGATAGCATAAGGTTCATTTTTTAAGTTCTGTAAAAATAGAAGTTTCATTGGTTTGGTGCAAAATGCAGAGGGCCGGTTTTTTGATTTTTTCAAATTTTTCGGGAAATAGTCACTGCCAGGTCTCAAATCCATCCCCTCAGTTTATAATAAGTAATCGCAACCATTTCCCGCATGAAAGTAATTTCGTATTTCAGATGATTCCAGATTTGGTAACGTACCTGAATGCTTTCCCCCACATCAGGTGCTATAGTTTTCCGCCCTCCCAGTTCATCGTCCCTGAAAGTGAAATCGGCTTCGGCGGCATTTTCAAAAGCAGGCAGGGCGTTCACTTTTTCGAACCCTGCTTTTTGAAAGCAAAGTGTGGCCCGACGTGTGTGGTCGGGCGAGGTTACCAGTAAAATTGATTGTGCAGTATCGAGCATTTTTTCGCAATACAGTGCCTGCGCGCGGGTATTTGTGCCTTTGTTTTCAAAAAGAACTTTTTGTGGATTGACACTACGCAAAACCAATTCTTTTTTCATAAGCTGCGGGGTGCTCAGGCTATCGGCAATATCTCCCGGCATGGCAATAACCAGGCTGGCTTCGGGAAAGCTGAGGGCAGCCTGTCCGGCAAACCAGCTGCGCATCAGGTTGCTTTCGCTGGGCATTCCTCCGCCGCCCAGTAAAATTATCGTTTCAGGTTTCCACTTCAATGCTGCTTTGCTGGTGCCCAGCCAGTGAATTCCCCAAAATGGGAGAGGAGTGAATGCAAGCGCTACCATTGCCAGGCAGAAAATGCCCCACAACACGAAAAAAATTCGGAGTATCCTCAAAAAATAAATACTTTTGATTTTTGTTTTAACCATAGAAAACAGAATAAAGCATAAAAATACGTTTAATCTTTCAACTATCATAACATTGAAAAACGAAGTAAAAAACGAAATAATCAATTTGTTTGAGCACCATTTTCAGGAAAAAGTGGAAATATTTTCCATGTTGCCGCCTTCGGGCTCGTACCGCGAATACTGCCGGATCGAAAACAGCAGCCGTTCGGTAATCGGAGCATTTAACGCCGATGTGAAGGAGAACACGGCTTTCCTCTCGTTTACCAACCATTTCAGAAAAAAAGGGTTGCCTGTTCCCGAAATTTTTGCTGTGAGTTCGGACCTGAGAAAATACCTGCTCGAGGATTTCGGAAATGTTACTTTGTTCGATTTTCTTTCTGAAACCCGCGAGTTGGAGGGATTCTCAGAAACCATTATTGCCGAGTACCGAAAAGTATTAAAACTGCTGCCCAAAATTCAGATTGTGGCTGGTAAAGACATGGACTACTCAGTGTGTTATCCGCGTGACGCATTCGACAAACAGTCGATGATGTGGGACCTGAATTACTTCAAATATTACTTTCTGAAACTGGCCAAGATTTCTTTCGACGAGCAGGCGCTGGAGGACGATTTTCAGACTTTCAGCGATTATCTTTTGTCCGCACCGTCTGATTATTTTCTCTACCGCGATTTTCAGTCGCGAAACGTGATGCTGAAAGATGGTAAAGTTTATTTTATCGATTACCAGGGCGGTCGCCGCGGCGCGTTGCAATACGACCTGGCTTCGCTGCTTTACGATGGCAAAGCCGACATTCCGCAGGAAGTACGTGCACATCTTTTTCAAGTGTATTTGGAGGAACTGAAAAATTACATTCCGGTAAACGAATCGGAATTCACTTCGTATTTTAACGGTTTTGTGCTCATTCGTATCATGCAGGCGATGGGCGCGTATGGTTTCCGCGGGTTTTACGAGAAAAAAGAGCATTTTCTGAAAAGTATTCCGTTTGCCATAAACAATTTGCAGAATTTGCTTCCCGACTTGAATTTGCCGGTGGAACTGCCTGAGTTGCTGAAGGTACTCAACATGCTCACTCATTCGGAAACCCTGAAAGAAATTGGCCAGGTAAAAAGTAACCTGACCGTTCGGGTCAGCAGTTTTTCCTATAAAAAAGGAATTCCTTCCGACCCGTCGGGCAATGGTGGCGGTTTTGTGTTCGATTGCCGGGCGTTAAACAATCCGGGCAGGTATGCGGAATTTAAAAACCTGACAGGAAGAGATTTGAAGGTGCAGCAATTCATCGAACAAAATTCGGAAATGAAACTGTTTCTGAAACCGGTGAAAGCCCTTGTGGAGCAATCGGTGAAAAATTACCTTGAGCGGGGGTTCAGCCATCTTTCTGTCAGTTTTGGCTGTACCGGCGGACAGCACCGTTCAGTGTTTGCCGCCGAAAAACTGGCCATGTGGTTACGGAACAATTTCCCTGTAAATGTTGTTCTTGTACACCGTGAACAACAATTTTAGGCAGGGATGGCGAAGACAGCATGCAAGAAAAAAGAATTTAAAGACAAAGAGCATCCGAAATACGAGTGCAAAAAGTGCGGAGCAAAGGTGAAAAGGGAAGAAAAAGTGTGTAAACCCAAAAAAATTTAAAAATGAGGTTATTTTTACGGAAAAGGAACCGCTCTTTCAAAAAAGAACGGTTCTCTTTTTCAGCGATACAAAATTCGCAGTTTTTTATACCCCGATAGCAATTATCTCAATTTCAAATCCTATTTTCGCGAAAATATTAAATCGCAAAACTTTTAACCATGGGAAGAGCATTTGAATACCGCAGGGCAGCCAAGGAGAAGCGTTGGGACAAAATGTCGCGCACGTTTCCGAAACTGGCAAAAAAAATAACAATTGCAGCTAAAGTCAGCGGACCAGATCCCGATTTGAATGCTGCACTTCGCACTGCCATTTTGAATGCCAAGGCGCAGAATATGCCCAAAGCCAATATCGATGCGGCCATTAAACGGGCCAGCGGAAAAGATGCCGCCGACTTTACCGAAGTAAACTACGAGGGAAAAGGGCCACACGGCGTTTTGGTTTTTGTGGAATGCGCCACCGACAACACCACACGCACCGTGGCCAATGT
>CAZXHP010000085.1:0-15007 GCA_964639655.1 uncultured Mariniphaga sp. | reverse complement strand
CACTTTCGAACAGTGTTTCGCTGATGGCGCCCATGTCAACCGTAACCATAATTTCGTCGGCCCGTTTGGAATGCAGGTGCAGTTCGCGGGCAATCAGTTCCTTTCCTGTTCCGTTCTCCCCGGTTATGAGCACATTGGCATCGGTTTTTGCAACCCTGCGTACCAGATTCAGCACTTGCAGCATTTGCGGCGACTGCGCTACAATTAAATTACCGCCTCTGTTAATTTCGCTTTTCAGGGCGTTTTCCTTCCGTTTCAGGGCTTTAATCTCTTTTTTCGATTGCTGAAGCTGAAAAACATTCCGAAGTGTAGTCCTTAGTTTTTCATTGTCCCAGGGTTTCTGAATAAAATCGGCTGCCCCCTGTTTCAGGGCTTTTACCGCCAGCTCCACATCCCCGTAAGCCGTAAAAAGCACCACTTCCATGTCGGGCCGCATTTCCCTGATACGCGACAGCCAGTACAAACCTTCGTTCCCGGAATTTACACCGGCAGAAAAATTCATGTCGAGCAGCACCAAATCGTATTTGCCGGTTTCGAGAACTGCCGGAAGCTGGTTGGGACTGGCAATGGATTTTACTTCTTCAAAATCATCCTGAAGCAAAATTTCAAGTGCACTTAAAATGCTTTTGCTGTCGTCAACTATGAGCAATTTTCCTTTGGTCATTTCAAAAATAATAAGCTATTCAAAAGTAAAGGAGAATTATTTCAGTTCAAACACAGTGTCAAAAAAATTTACACTATTTGTCAAATATTTTTACAATGCAACCTTCTCAAAACAATTTTACAGTAATTAGAATGCTGATTTACAAAATCTTGTGTTTTGTGGCACTTTTTTGGCACCATATCGCTTTAAACGAAACGGGTTAAAAAGATCAGGAAACATGAACAGGAGCATTACAATTATCTCAATTCTTCTTATTTTTTTAAGAAGTGAACCCGGACTGGCACAAAAGTACTGGTCGCTGGACAATTGTATTGAATATGCACAGGAACACAACCTCGAAATTAATACGCAGACTATTGTCAGCGAAATTAACCGAGAACACCTGGAACAATCGAAACGAAACCGGCTCCCAAACATCAGTGCCGGTTCAAATTACAGCATCAATTACGGAAAATCGGTTGACCCGAATACAAATGCGGTTACCAACAATAATTTTGCGTCAAACAGTTTTTCGCTGCAGGGAAGCATATCCCTGTTCGATGGTTTTATTCGCAACAACCAAATTGCCTGGACCCGGTTTATTTACCTCGCCGGGCTGGAACAGCAAAAAGCCCTGGAAATCGATATCGCTTTCGAGGTGATGAATGCTTTTATTAACTCGCTGTACTACAGTGGTCTGCTTGAAATTGTGAACGAACAGAAGGCACTTTCGGAAATGAACCTCGAAAAAGCGAAAAAGGAGTCGGAGGTAGGAATCAGTGCCAAAACTGACATCCTCGAAATTGAAGCAAGACTGGCCAGTGAAGAGTTGCAGGTTATCAGGGTAGAGAACAATCTGAAAGCCTCCATCCTGGAATTGAAAAGAGCCATGAACTTTCCGGTGGCCGATGAATTGCAACTACAGGAAATTAACGGCATGGATATTATTCAGTCGGCTGTATTTGAAAATGCCGACAGTGTTTATTCGCTTGCGCTGCAACATTTGCCTGCTGTAAAAGCCAAACACCAGCAACTGAAAGCAGTGGAAAAATCATTGGCCATAGCAAAGGGATCACTCTATCCGTCGCTTTCGCTTTCGGGAGGTTACTATACCGGGTATTACGAAACCAATACCGACAATATGGGGGACATTATTTCCTTTAAAAACCAGTTTAAAAATAACGCTGCGCAATCGGTAGGCCTTTCGCTCTCCATCCCGCTTTTCAACCGGTGGAACAACCGTTCGGAAATAAAAATCAACAAGATGGAGCTGGAAAAAGAGCACGTGAGCCTGGATAATTTTAAGAACCAGTTGTATTACGAAATTGAGTCGTATTGCCAGGAACTTTCAGCTATGTCGGCGGAATATATTCAGGCTAAAAAGCAAACCGAATCGAACCGGCTGGCCTTTGAAGTGGCCGAAAAGAAAAGAGAACAGGGACTTTTTAATATTATCGATTTTTACACCAGTAAAAGCCTGTTGTCGAATGCCCAAAGTGAATTGCTGCGCACAAGGCTTCAATATTTTTTAAAACGAAAAACCATTGATTTTTATTTGGGTAAACCGGTTTTCAAACGAAATAACAACAAGGAATAAATAAAAAAATACTTTCCAATAAATGTATCTGATATGGGAATGGACAGAAAAATAGAGAAGAAAAAGGGCATCAGGCCAAAACACATAATTTATGCCGTTGCAGGAATTGCATTCATTCTCTTGCTGATAAAAATAATTTCAGGTTCAGGGATTTCCTCTCTTCGGGTTGAAAGGGACAAACTGACCATTGATGAAGTTCGTTACGGAGATTTCGACGATTTTATCCGCACCAACGGAACGGTGGCGCCCATTTCTACCATTTACCTCGATGCAGAAGAAGGTGGCCAGGTGAAAGAACGGCTGATTGAAGAAGGCGCTATGGTTGAAAAAGGAGACGTTATCCTGATACTGGAAAACCGCACACTGTACGAAAACATCATGAACAGTGAGTCGAACCTGGCACAAAAACAAAACATGTTGCGGCAGACACGCATCAATTTTGAAACCCAGCAGATTGAATCCAAGCGGCAATTGCTCGATTCACATTACGAAATCATAAAAAAGAAACGGCATTACGAACAGCAAAAGGCACTTTACGAAGATGAACTGGTTTCGAGGGAAAATTTTTTGCAGGCGGAAGAGGATTACGAATATGCCGTGCAGGTTCAGGAAATCAATAAGATGAAAGCCAAAAACGACTCGCTGATACGGGTAACCGAAATGATTCAACTGGAACAAGACCTTGGGAAAATGCAACAAACTCTCGATTTAATTTACGAGCGGCTCGACAATCTGCATTTAAAAGCACCGGTTGATGGGCAGCTGGGCATGCTCGATGCCGAAATCGGGCAAAGCATCGGGAAAGGTGTGAGGATTGGGCAAATCAACGTACTGACCGACTACAAAGTGGAGGCGCTTATCGATGAGCATTACATCGACCGCGTGCGACGCGACCTTTCGGCCACCATCGAAAGGCAGGGACAAATGTACCGTATGATCGTAAAAAAGGTATATCCCGAGGTGCGGAACGGGCAGTTTAAAATAGATTTGGTATTTGAAGGTGAAAAACCCGAAAACATCCGTACCGGACAAACTTATTACATCAACCTGCAACTGGGACAACCGCAAAAATCGACACTGGTTGGCCTGGGCGGATTTTTCAACAGTACCGGCGGGCAGTGGATTTATGTGCTCGACCCGTCGGGCGATTTTGCCAGCCGCCGCAGTATTCGCATCGGACGAAAAAATCCGAAGTATTACGAAGTGCTTGAGGGACTTGAACCAGGCGAAAAAGTAATAACTTCGGGGTATGATTTATTTGGGGAGAATGAGAGGCTTATTCTGCGCTGAGAGCGGAGAGCGGAGAGCAGAGAGCAGGGAGCAGGGAGCAAGAGCGGAGAGCATGGTGTAAAGAGAAAAGAGAAGAAAGAAGTAGGTAGCTTGAAAAAATATAGTTCAATTTGAAATATTAACCATTTAGGGTAATTGTGTAATGTGATTTTTCTCTATGCGCTTTGCTCCATGCCCTATGCAAAACTATTATTTATGGCACATTTTCGATTTATGGATTTAGATATTTGGAAGGAATCGATTGAGATGAATGACCGGCTATTTGATTTGGCTGATAAATTAAGCGACGCTAAAAGTTTTCGGGTTGCCGAGCAATTACGAGGTGCTTCCCTGAGCATATCAAATAATATTGCGGAAGGTTCCGGCTCTTTTTCAGATAAAGACTTTGCAAACTTTTTAAATATAGCAAGAAGGTCGGTTTTTGAAACTGCAAATATTTCTTTTGTAGCATTTAGAAGAAAATTCATTGACGAAGAAGAATTGGAACAAATTTTAAATGATCTCGACTTGTTAAGTAGAAAGATTACAAATTTCAGAAAGACATTATTGAGAGCTTAGGGCAGAGGGCGGAGAGCAGAGAGGAAAAGGGAAAGAAAATAACTAAAGTGTAAAAAATATTTAAAAATGTAAAACAAAGAGGCATATTGCTTAAGTTGTACTGAGCACTTGATTTCTCTGCTCTATGCGCTTGGCTCCATGCCCTTTGCAAATAATCCTTACTATGATACGAACAGAAAAACTTACAAAAATCTTCCGCACCGAGGAAGTTGAAACCTACGCCTTAAACGAAGTTTCCATTCATGTAAAATCCGGCGAATTTGTAGCTATCATGGGACCTTCGGGCTGCGGAAAATCAACCTTGCTCAATATTATCGGGCTGCTCGATAATCCCAGCAAAGGCAAATATTTTTTCGACGCAACCGAGGTTGGAAGCTACAGGGAACGCCAGCGCACTCAAATGCGAAAAGGAAACATCGGGTTTGTATTCCAGAGCTTTAATCTGATTGATGAACTTACAGTGTATGAAAACGTGGAACTGCCACTGATTTACCTTAAAAAGAAAGTCAGTGAGCGGAAAGAGATGGTAAACGCTGTTTTGGAACGTATGAAAATAGGACACCGGGCCAAACACTTTCCGCAGCAGCTTTCCGGCGGCCAGCAGCAGCGTGTGGCCATCGGGCGGGCCGTGGTTGCCAACCCAAAATTGATTCTCGCTGATGAGCCAACCGGGAACCTCGACTCCAAAAACGGCCTCGAAGTCATGAACCTGTTAACTGAACTCAACCGGGAAGGAACAACCATTATTATGGTAACGCACTCGATGCACGACGCCGGGTTTGCCCACCGCGTTATCAACCTGTTCGACGGCGAGGTGATTACAGAAAATGTGAATGAACCGATGGCGGAGATTTTATAACCTGTGAGTTAGAAAACTTTTAATAGAGACGCTTCAAAGCTGAAAAAAAAACAATTAAACCATGCTGAAAAAAATGAAACATCATTTCCGGGCAGCCAGCAAAAACAAAGCAACATTGGCAACCAACATTGTTGGTTTGTCTATTGGACTGGCAACAACCATTCTGCTGGTGGTTTTTATGCTTCATGAGTGGAGCTACGATCGCCATTTTGAGAATGCTGATAACATTTACCGGCTTCATTCTGTGTGGGAAGAGAGCGGACATTCATCGGTTGAGCCTATTAATTTACGCCAAGCATTTACCGAAATCCCGCAAAATGTAGCAGGTATTGACAAGGCAGTCCAGATTTTTCGCGGGGGCAGTGTTGAACTCGGCTATCAGAATGACCGGTTTGCAGGGAACCAGCTGTTGTATGTCGATTCAACATTTTTTAGCATTTTCGATTTTCACCCCATCGAAGGAAATCTGCAACAATCGTTAACAAATCCGAATTCGATGGTGCTGACCGAGAGCCTGTCCTCAAAAATTTTTGGCAATCGCCAGGCTGTTGGGCAGGCTTTGCAGTTCGAAGAAAAAACCTACACCGTTGCGGCAGTAATCGAAAATGTGCCTTTAAACACCCATTTCTCTTTCGATTTTCTGATGCCGATGGAATCGCTCAGTTACCTCGAGCAGCTTGGCGGCCTGGAGTTTTTTACCTATTACCTGTATGCTCCCGAAGCCAATGCCGGTGAAGTAAGTGAAGCCATTTGTATTGCCAATTCTCAATTACTGAAAGAACAGTTCAGCAGTTTTGGTTTTGGTTTTTCTTCTGAAACAATACCTCTGAAAAGGATTCATCTGCACTCGACATCTTCTTATGGATTAGGGCCCCAGGGAAGTATAAAGACTGTTCTGCTGGTTGGGTTGATCGCTTTTTTGGTGATGTTTCTGGCGCTCACCAATTTTATCAACCTGTTTATTATTGAAGGTGAACAGCGGGCAAAAGAAATTGGCGTGCGAAAAGCGAATGGCGCCGGAAAAGCAGCAATCGTAAAACAGTTTTTTGCCGAAACCTCGCTGATAGTGTCCATCGCGTTTTTAATTGGAATATCACTGGCAATTATTCTTTTATTTCCGTTCGGCAATTTAATGCAACGCAGTTTTTCTTTGGCACTGTTGAAATCGCCATTGCTTATTTTTTCTCTGTTTGGAATATTTATATTTACCATCTTACTTTCAGGAAGTTATCCTTCGTTTTACCTGAGCCGGTTTAATCCGGCATCAATTCTGAAACCGCAATCAGGAAAAAGGGGACGGAAAAAGCGGATGATGAATTTTGCCGGCGGATTGCAACTGGTGGTTACCTTGTTTCTTTTAACTTTTCTGTTTGGAGTGAATAAACAAACTCACTATTTAAAAAACCTTTCGCCCGGATTTAATCCAAACGGATTGGTGAACATTTATAATCTGAATAACAACATTAAAAACCACTACCCTGCCATTCGCGACCAGTTGCTAAAAATTCCGGAAATTTCAGGGGTGGCGGCATCTTCACACACCATTGGCGGTGGAGTTAGCGGACAGGGCATCCGGCTGGTTGAAAGCTCAGAAGACGAACTCCAGTCAATAAATGAATACCGCATTCAGCCAGGTTTGTGTCGACTACTTCACCTGGAGTTAAAAGAAGGCCGCTTTTTCGATCCGGAAAGAGCAGGTGATCGCAACGGCGTAATTTTAAATGAAAGCGCGGTAAAAATGCTGGGTCTTTCCACTACTGCCGGGCGCCAGGTAGTGATGTTCGAAGAACCGATGGAAATCATCGGAGTGGTAAAAGATTTTCGGTATGAATCGGCTGCAAATATTGTACAACCTTTGGTAATTACTGCCTATTCCAGCGACATGTGGACCATTGTGGTCAGAATCGCGGGAAATACACCACTACCTGCCGCGATGCAAAAAATAGAGCAAACTTTGAAATCGTTTGATAGCGGATATATTCTCAACTCAAGAAACACACCCGATATTTACAAAAATTATTATGCCGACGAGGAACGACTCGGACAACTCACGCAGCTCGGCGCAGCGCTGGCCATTGTTATAGTAATGATGGGCATTTTTATGCTGGTTTCGCAAAGTATTGCCCGGCGCACCAAAGAAATCGGCATCCGGAAAGTATTGGGAGGCTCCACCTTTAAAATGCTGTCGCTCATCTATTCCAATACTTTGAAATGGACGGTTGTTGCGTCTCTGATTGCTCTGCCGCTGAGTTATTTTGTACTTACCAAATGGCTTCAGAATTATGCCGTTAAGGTATCGCTCGGCTGGGAACTTTTTTTACAGGGGATTGCTATTATCCTCGTTCTGGAAACGCTCATCACAATAGGGCAAACCTGGAGGGCTGCAACCAGGAACCCGGTGGAATCACTCCGATATGAGTGACGAAATCCTGATTACCCGGGATAGAAGCCCTGCGGTATAAGAGCCTCCCCATCCACACAGAAGAAGGGGAGAAACATCGAAACCGGACAAAATTAACGGGTTCAAAAAATAAATGTGAACGAAAAAAATACAAGAAAGATGTTCAAATATTCAATAACAATAGTTTTCAGGAAGCTTCTTAAAGGAAACCGGCAATTACTTCTCAATGTGCTGGGATTAAGCGTCGCCTTTGCTGTGGTCATTTTTTTAAGCACATTTATTGCAACTGAACTGAAAAGAGGAAAATCGGTTGAAAACTACCAAAACCTTTACAGGCTGAGCGCGGAGCAGGGCGTTTACTGGTCGTCGCGTAGTATTGAGGAATTTACCGGAAGATTTCCTGAAATAAGGGGAATAACAAAACTACATGCCGACTGGGCCGACAAAAGTTACTACGAAGTTGACAAAAACCAATATAACGCCGGAAAGATTCTGTATGCCGATAACTATTTTTTTGATGTATTTACTTATGAAACAATCGCCGGAAATCTGAACGATGCTTTGGCAATCGACAAGAACATCATTTTAACTGAAACCGAAGCATTCAAAATTTTTGGGGAGCGTGATGTTATTGGTAGAATGTTGAGATTCAGAACAAGCAGCTTTGGGGAAATGGATTTTACCGTTGCTGCAGTTATAAAAGACTTGCCGCCTGAGGCTATGATGACATTTGATGCAATCATCCCGGTAGTTGCCCTGGAGAATAATGTCCCCTGGTACAAATCAGACCATTGGGGCCAGTCCAGGTACGAAACTTTTGTATCGCTTATTTCCAGCGAAGCCAAATCAAATGCAGAGAATCAGTTCAATGCCGCGTTTCAGGCAGCTGCACCCGACTGGGCCAGACAGGATAAAGGAAAAATAGTTTTAAAACCGTACAGCTCATTGTATTTCTCAGAAGGCCAAAGTGATGTATTGACACACAGTAGCATAAAAAGGGTCAGGATACTTGAAACAATTATGATCATTGTTTTTTTGCTGGCTCTTATCAACTTTATTAATTTGAATACGGCACAAAAAATCAAACAATCCAGAGATGTTGGAATACACAAAGTTTTAGGCGCAAGTACGTGGAACTCCTTTGCCCGGATTATAACAGAGATTCTTCCAATATTGCTCATTACCTTATTTTTCGCTTCATTAATTGTTGCATTCGCGCTTCCATTCCTAAACGGGTTATTTGGCAGTTCTTTTCGTTTTTCAACATTTTTCCAACCAAATACTTTACTGACCGTACTCTTCACCATTACTGCAACATTGTTCTTTTCAACCATTTTTATTTCATCGTATTTTTACAGAAGCAAGTTGTATGAAGTATTGAAAAGTAATGGCTCAGGAAAAAAGGAGAACCTGCGTAATGCCCTGCTCGTAGTTCAGTTTACACTTTCTGTTGCATTAATTATTTCCTCTCTGGTTATTAATAAACAAAACCTTTTTATGCAAAACCAATCCATGGGATTTCAGAAAGACAACATTGTTTACATTCCTTTACATGACCAAATGGAAGAGCAGGCAAAATCGACTAAACAGGAATTGGAAGGTATTTCGGAAGTAACAAATATTACAATGGCCTCTCAGCCACTGGGAAAATCGGAGATGGGATGGGGCATGTCGCTAAACAACAATGGAGAAGAGAAACGGATTGAATACGAGGCGATGAGAGTAGATAAAAATTTCTTTAACTTTTTTGGAATCGGTATTATCAGCGGAGAAGGATTTCGCTCTTCTTCAGTTCAGGAAAATGAACATATTTTTAATGAAACCGCGATCAAAACATTCGGAATTACAAATATTGCTGACGCACATATAAGCTCCTACGACAATGCTTCGGGCGAAATAATTGGTGTAGTAAAAGATTTTAACTTCGAATCTTTACATCATGCCATAAGACCGATAGGATTTGTTTGCGCTGAACCGGAAAATCTTCAAATAATATATTTGAATTTACAGGTCATCAACCGAAATCAGTTGCAGGCGACCCTGAAAAAAGTGGAAAGTGTGTGGAATACTTTTTCAAATGAATGGCCCTTTGAATATTACTTTCTTGATCAGACCCTGGACAACCTTTACAAAGCCGATCGAACGTTCAGCAAAGTATTTCTGTTGCTCACCCTTCTTTCTGTTTTTATTGGAAGTTTAGGCTTATTCAGCACTTCCATTTTTATAGCTGAACTGAGAACCAAAGAAATCGGCATCCGCAAAGTAAACGGCGCCAAAATAATAGAAATATTAACCATGCTTAACAAAGACTTTGTAAAATGGGTGGCTGTAGCGTTTGTAATAGCTACACCCGTTGCATACTACGCCATGAATAAATGGCTCGAAAATTTTGCCTACAAAACTACATTAAGCTGGTGGATTTTTGCACTGGCGGGTTTGCTGGCACTGGCTATTGCGCTGCTGACTGTAAGCTGGCAAAGCTGGCGGGCGGCCACACGGAATCCGGTGGAAGCGCTGAGGTATGAATAAAAGAAGCCCCTCCTAACCTCCCCGAAGGGGAGGGATTTGGGGCAGAATATAAAATGAACGAAAGCAGAAATTTACACTGTCCAAAAGTCCCCCTTTTGGGGGATTTGGGGGGCTTCTGGCGGGCGGCAACGAGGAATCCGGTTGAAGCGCTGAGGTATGAGTAACATAATTTCAGTTTTAATATGAACAATCAAAAAAAGTAAAATGATGATGACAAATTATTTTAGGATAGCGTTGAGAAGTTTAAGGAAAAGCAAAATGTTTTCCACTATTAATATAATTGGGTTGTCGGTTGGGATGATGTGTTGCATGTTACTGCTGCTTTATATTCGTAGCGAATTCTCGTTCGATAACCACCAGGAGCATATCGAAAATCTTTACCTGGTTAGGAGTCAGAATTCAATGCCAAATGGCGATAAATTTGATAATCCGAGGGCTCCGTCACTCTATGCGCAGGCATTTAAAGAAGAGTTCCCGGAAGTGATACAAGTTACCAGGGTTTGGGGTAATTTTCTTGAAAACAGGACACTTTTTAAAGTCGGAGAACAGGGAAACAATGAAAGATTATTATACGAAACCAGTGGATATCACGTGGACTCTACTTTTTTCAACATGTTTACTTACCAGTTTGTGGAAGGAAATGCACAGACTGCACTCAATGACCCAAGGTCGGTTGTCTTGTCGGAACAAGTAGCAAAAAAATTGTTTGGAAACGAACCGGCACTGAATCAAACGGTCCAAATTGGCGGGATAGATGGGAATGGCGAAATTTTTCATGTTACCGGTGTTTATCGTGACGAAAGCAGGAGATCTCATATTGATGCCCGGTACTTTCTTCCAATGACTTCAGGCTGGGTGGGAGATTACCTGAAGAATTACAGTCAGGACTTTTCAGGCAACAATATGTTTTATACCTATATTCAGTTAAACCCTAAAGCTAATCCGGATGAACTGAACAAAAAATTACCGGCATTTATTGAGAAATATGCCGGAAAAGATTTAAGGCAAGCTGGTTATGAAAAGCAAATGTTTTTACTTCCTGTGCGCGACATTCATCTCTTCAGTAAAATCGATACGATTATAACTCCTACAACTACTACCACTTATCTTTATGTATTGGCAACCATTGCGTTGTTTATCCTGCTTATCGCCTGCGTTAATTTTATGAATCTTTCAACCGCAGGTTCGGCAAAACGGGGCACTGAAGTAGGGATACGTAAAATTTTAGGCGCCGGCAAAAATGGGTTGATCGGCCAGTTTCTCGGAGAGTCGATGCTTCTCACAGTGTTATCGCTGGTTATGGCTACCCTGCTTGTTTTTTTGATATTGCCTTTCTTTAATCAGCTCTCCGGTAAATCGTTGTTTATTTACGAACTGTTTAACCTGAAGATAGTTTTGGCATTCATGGTAATGGCCCTGGTTACCGGACTACTGGCAGGCAGTTACCCGGCATTCTTTTTATCCGTCGTAAAACCGGTCGACACCATAAAAGGTAAGTTTATTAATTCGTTATCAGCTACCGGTTTTCGAAAAGGATTGGTGGTGTTTCAATTTGTTGTGGCTATCGGTTTAGTTGTGGCTACCATTACGATTTGGCAACAAATGAAATTTATACGAAACCAGCCGCTGGGATTTACAAAAGATCAGCAAATTGTTATTCCACTCCGGAGCGAACAAGCCAAAAAAAAATATACCACATTCCGTAACGAAATCTTGCAAAACAATCATATTACGGGTGCATCCGGGACATCGTATTATCCCGGAATTATTAATGCAAGTGATATTTCCCTGTATCTACCCGGGCAAAGCAAAAACAATATAGTCATTGTAAAGACCAATCGGGTGGCTCCGGATTTTATGAAGACGATGGGATTTCAAATGGTAGCAGGCAGAATGTTTTCCGAAGAATTCCCGGGAGATGTAAATTCCCGGATCGTTGTCAATGAGGCGACTTTAAAAATGTTTTCCATACCTGTTGACAAGGCCGTTGGGCAAAAACTTAACTTTAATGCTGATGAAAACTCAACCGGCTCCCTGGAAATAGTAGGAGTCGTCAGGGATTTTCACTTTTCTGACCTGCACCAGACAATAGAACCTTATGCTTTTTTTCTTAGCAGTGGTTCCGATTTTAATTATATCATAACACATACAAATACCGCTGAAATAAATGAAGTACTTCCTTTCCTGGAAAGCAAATGGAAATCCCTCGTTCCTGACGAGCCATTTACTTATACCTTCCTGGATGAAGATTTTGAGAGAAATTATGTGGCAGACAATCGCACATACCATATTGTAATTTCGTTTACAATTATCTCGATATTGATTTCTTGTCTTGGACTTTTCGGATTGGTCACCTTTGCAACCCGCCAGCGTACAAAGGAAATCGGCATCCGCAAAGTAAACGGTGCCCGCATTTCTGAAATACTAACCATGCTCAACCACGACTTTGTAAAATGGGTAGCCATTGCCTTTGTAATCGCCACGCCAATTGCGTACTACGCCATGAATAAATGGCTCGAAAACTTTGCCTACAAAACCGAACTCAGTTGGTGGATATTTGCCCTTGCCGGTTTGCTGGCACTGGGAATTGCTTTGCTGACGGTTTCGTTTCAGTCGTGGAAAGCTGCTACGAAAAATCCTGTTGAGAGTTTGAGGTATGAATAACTTTAAAATTTGAAGCCATGTTTAAACATAGTCTCCTATTAATCTTCCGAAATTTCAAACGAAACAAAAGTTCGTTTTTTATTAATCTGATGGGGTTGTCTTCAGGGCTGGCTTGTGCCTTATTGATTTACCTGTGGGTACATGATGAAGAAAGTGTTGATAAGTTTCATACAAAAGACAGACAGATTTATCAGGTATTGGAAAATGTGGAACAAGGTGGTGAGATCATCACCCGGCAATCTACTTCGGGCCCCATGGCTGAAGCCATGGCTATTGAAATGCCTGAAGTGTTAAATGCAGTAACCACAACAACAAACAGGATTAATAACTATATACTCTCTAATGACAATAATGACATCAAAGCCAGGGGATTGTATGCGGGTGCCGATTTTTTCAAAATATTTTCATTCGGAATAATTCAGGGGAATCAGAACCAGGTATTGCGTGAGAAGAACTCAATTGTTATTTCAGAGACACTGGCCATGCAACTTTTTGGGACTACCAAAGATGCAATAGGAAAAACAGTGGAATGGCAACACGACAAACAGTATACTGTTACCGGTGTATTTCAAACTATTTCACCTCAATCATCCATACAATTTGATTTTGTTTTGACGGTTGAAGCACTCAAAGATGATTATCCCGGGATTGCCAGTTGGGGGAATACCGGCCCGCAAACCTATCTCCTCCTGCAGGAAGGTACAAATATCGACCAGTTTAATACCAAGATTTCAGACTATATCAAAAAAAAGTCCAGCGATCTGAATAGTCACCGAACCCCTTTCGTTACCCGTTATTCCGATATTTACCTGTACAGCCAATTCGAAAACGGCCAACAAAACGGAGGGCGGATTGAATATGTAAGATTATTTTCCATCATTGCCTTATTTATCCTATTCATTGCCTGCATTAATTTCACCAACTTATCTACGGCCAGGGCCTCCATAAGGGCTAAAGAAGTAGGGATCAAAAAGGCCGTGGGCATTCACAGAAGCACACTCATCATTCAACACCTTGGAGAATCCACACTAATGGCCCTGATATCTATGATTTTAGGGCTTCTGCTGGTGGCTGTTTTTTTGCCGCAATTCAATGATATTACAGGAAAGCAACTTGCCTTAAGGTTAAATCCGGGCTTTCTGTTAACTCTTTTGTGTATTGTAATTGCAACCGGGCTGGTAGCCGGAAGTTATCCGGCGATGTATCTCTCTGGTTTTAATCCGGCAACTATACTGAAAGGCAAACTCAATACTTTTATTGGTGAAGTTTGGGCACGAAAAGGATTGGTCGTATTTCAATTCGCCCTTTCAATAATATTGATAGTTGGTGTTTTGGTAGTGTACAAGCAAATAGAATTTGTTCAAAACAAAAATCTGGGTTACGATAAAGCCAATATCGTTTATTTTGAAACTGAAGGAAGGGTGAAGGATAATCTGGAGACCTTTCTTTCTGAAGTGAAAAATATACCGGGTGTCATCAATGCATCCAATATCCACCATAATATGACAGGACACGTAACAGGTACCTGGGGAGTGGATTGGACTGGTAAAGACCCGGAGAACAGAACCGAGTTTGAAAATGTAGGTGTAAATTATGGTGCGATAGAAATGCTTAATATACCCATAAAGGAAGGGCGGTCATTCTCAAGAGATTTTGGCACAGATTCGGACAAAATTATCTTCAATGAAGCTGCTATTGAGTTTATGGGCCTCACCAATCCTGTTGGCAAAATGGTAAAACTTTGGGGTGAAAACAAAGAAATTGTCGGAGTAATGAAAAATTTTCATTTTGAGTCATTTCATGAAAAAGTAAAACCACTTTTCTTCCAGCTTACACCTAATGGCGGGAATGTTATGATCAAAATTATGGCAGGGCAGGAAAGGGAAACGCTTACCCAATTACAGGAATTTTATAAGGAATTTAATCCGGGATTTCCGTTTGATTACAAATTTCTGGATCAGGAATATGAAAGACTGTATAACTCGGAACAAAAAGTCTCCATTTTGTCAAGATATTTTGCCGGATTGGCTACATTAATTTCCTGTCTTGGATTATTCGGCCTGGCAGCTTTCACGATAGAACGAAAAACAAAAGAAATTGGTATCCGCAAAGTACTTGGTTCGAGCGCAACAGAAATTGCCCGGCTATTATCCGGAGATTATACAAAAATGGTAATTATTGCCAATGCTGTTGCGCTCCCGGTTGGGTACCTGGTAACTCAACACTGGCTCAAAAGTTTTGCCTTCCGAATTGATCTGAATTGGTGGTATTTTGCAGGCGCAGGAATGGCGGCGCTTATAATTGCCTGGTTAACTGTTAGCATCCAAACCATAAAAGCGGCCCTGGTGAACCCTGTGAAATGTTTGAAAGAAGAGTAAAAACAAATATTGTTATATCATAAAACATTGACCTATGATTCGATTCAAAATAAAAATGGCCATGCGGAACCTGTTGAAAAACAAGGTG
>CAZXHP010000084.1:7329-15278 GCA_964639655.1 uncultured Mariniphaga sp. | reverse complement strand
CCGAACGCGTGCTGAACAACCGGAACATCGGTTCAGTTTTTAACGGAATCAACTTTAATATTCATAAAAAAGAGCATTTGCTAAGGGCAGCCCAGGAAGGCATTGTTTTTTCATTCAAATACGGAATGGACATTATGCAGAATACCGGAATAGATGCCAAAGTGATTCGTGCAGGAAAAGCCAACATGTTTCTCAGTCCGGTTTTCCGCGATACCCTTGCCGGTGTTACCGGAGCCACCATTGAGTTGTACAATACCGATGGCTCGGTGGGAGCAGCCCGTGGCGCAGGAATCGGTTCTGGATATTATACTTCGGCAAATGAAGCGTTTGCGAACCTTACCAAACTGGAAACCGTAGAACCGGATGCCGGTAAAAAAGCTGAATACCAAAGTGCATATGAGAAATGGACAGATCAATTGAATAAAGAGTTAAAAAAATAAGCTGAAATTTAAATGCTAAAGCCAGATTTATATTCCATGATTTTACACACGGCTTAAGCCGTGTGCAAAAAAAATCATTAAAAAAAAGGCTTCAGCCGTTAACAGATATTATTCACAAATAATAAATTAAAAATGGAAGTATTAATCGGAAACAAAGAGTATTTCAAAGGCCTCGGACAGGTAAAATACGAAGGCCCTGATTCAAGAAATCCACTGGCTTTTAAGTGGTACGACGAAAACAAAGTGGTTGCAGGCAAAACCATGAAAGACCACCTGCGGTTTGCCGTGGCTTACTGGCACACTTTCTGTGCCGGTGGCCGCGATCCATTTGGGCCGGAAACAAAAACTTTTCCCTGGGACGGGGCCCGGGATGTGATGGATGCCTCCAAAGAACGGATGGATGCTGCATTCGAGTTCATTACCAAAATGAATATCCCGTATTACTGTTTCCACGACACCGATGTGGTGGGCGACGGTTCGGTTTTCGAAATTGAAAAACGCCTTGAAAAAATGGTGGAAGTGGCTAAACAAAAACAGGAAGCTTCGGGTGTTAAACTGCTTTGGGGAACGGCAAATGTTTTTGGAAATCCGCGTTACATGAACGGCGCCGCTACCAATCCTGATTTCAATGTATTGACAAATGTTGCCACGCAACTTAAAAATGCCATCGATGCAACCATCGCTTTAGGTGGTACTAACTATGTTTTCTGGGGCGGACGCGAAGGTTACATGACTTTGCACAACACCGACACCAAACGCGAAATTGAGCACCTGGCACAAATGCTGACCATGGCCCGCGATTACGCTCGCAAACAAGGTTTCAAAGGTACGTTCCTGATTGAGCCCAAACCCATGGAACCAACCAAACACCAGTATGATTACGATACCCAAACTGTAATCGGGTTCCTGCGTAATTTCGGTCTCGACAAAGATTTTAAACTGAACATTGAGGTAAACCACGCAACGCTGGCCGGGCATACGTTTGCGCATGACCTGCGCATGGCTGCCGATTCCGGTTTGCTGGGTTCCATCGATGCCAACAAAGGCGACTACCAAAACGGCTGGGATACCGATGAGTTTCCCACCAATATTTACGAAGTGACCGAGGCCATGCTGGAAATTCTACAGGCAGGTGGTTTTACAAACGGAGGTATTAACTTCGATGCAAAAACCCGCAGGAATTCCACCGACCTGGAAGACATTTTCATTGCACACGTGTCGGGAATGGATGTTTTTGCACGGGCACTGCTGGTAGCCGACAAAATTCTGACCGAATCGGATTACCTGAAAATGCGCAAAAACCGCTACGCTACATTCGATTCAGGAAAAGGCGCCGAATTTGAAGCCGGTAAACTTTCGCTGGAAACCCTCCGCGAAATTGCCCGCGAAGTGGGTGAACCGAAACAAATAAGTGGAAAACAGGAAATGCTGGAACAGTTAATTAACTGGTTCATCTAATAAAATGCATAGCACTTAGTTTCATTTTTCGTAACAAAGCCTGGCCGTTCAGATAAAGGTCAGGCTTATTTTTTAAGCCATTTATTACTTTCATCTAAAGAAAGAAAACATCTTCAACTCAATGAAAAACAACAGAATTTATGTTATTGCGGTAACTTTTGTTGCCACACTGGGTGGTTTGCTTTTTGGATACGACACAGCCGTAATTTCGGGAGCAGAAAAATCCATCCAGGCCTACCTCATCGAAAGCCAGGGCCTCAGCACCCTGATTCATGGATTAACTATTTCGAGTGCATTAATTGGGTGTATCATTGGAGGATTGTTTTCAGGAATCCTGGCCTCGAAATTCGGAAGAAAGAAAACGCTCCTGTTTGCAGCATTACTTTTTTTCCTTTCGGCACTGGGTTCGGGCTATCCTGAATTTTTGTTTTTTCAAAAAGGCGAACCTACTATTGGACTGCTCCTTATGTTTAATTTTTACAGGTTAATGGGAGGAATAGGTGTTGGCCTTGCCTCGGCAGCCTGCCCCATGTACATTGGTGAAATTGCCCCGGCAAAAATCCGCGGACAACTGGTATCGCTTAACCAGTTTGCCATTATTTTCGGAATGCTGGTGGTTTATTTTGTAAACTGGGGCATCGCCAGCGGCCAGTCCATCGAATGGATTAACGAAATCGGGTGGCGCCGGATGTTCCTTTCAGAAACCATTCCCGCCGGAATATTTGGCATTCTGCTGCTTTTTGTACCCGAAACTCCACGCTACCTTTCGTTGACAAAACGCGACGATGAGGCGCTGAAAATCCTGACCCGCATAAACGGGCCTCAGTTAGCTGAAAAAATTATGGCCGATATTAAACGGAGTTTGCAACACCATAAATCAGCCAAACTTTTTTCTTTCGGAAAACAAGTAATCATAATAGGAATTCTGCTTTCGATATTTCAGCAGTTTGTGGGAATTAACGTAGCCCTGTATTATGCGCCGCGCATTTTTGAAAGCATGGGCGCTGCCAAGGATGCCTCGTTAATGCAGACTGTTATTATGGGATTGGTGAATGTGATTTTTACGGTGGTTGCCATTTTTACCGTTGACAAATGGGGTCGCAAACCCTTGTTGATTGTTGGTTCGGCGGGCATGGCGCTGGGCATGTTTGCCATTTCAGGTTTGGCTTTTATGGAAGTTATTGGCATTGGAACGCTGGTGTTCATTATTATTTACACTGCATCGTTTATGATGTCGTGGGGACCGATTACGTGGGTGCTGATTTCCGAGATATTTCCGAATAAAGTGAGAGGAAAAGCGGTAGCAGTAGCAGTTGCTGCGCAGTGGGCAGCCAACTATTTTATTTCGTCCACGTATCCGGCTATGATGGAATTCAGTGGGGGTTTCACCTACGGATTTTACGGATTGATGAGTGTTCTGTCATTAATTTTTGTTTGGAAAATGGTTCCTGAGACCAAAGGAAAAACACTGGAAGAGATGGAAGAATTGTGGGAGAAATAGAAGCCCCCTCCATCCTCCCCCGAAGGGTGAGGCTAAACAAAGAGCCGGAATTTCAAAATTGAAACTCCGGCTCTTTAAATTCCTCCCCTTGGGGAGGTTAGGAGGGGCTTTTCTTTCTATTTCGGCTGCCAGTAACATACTTTGGGCGACTCAATTCTGCCCTCTTTTTTTAGCACTTTCATCGCCTTATCCACCTCTTTTTTATCGAGGCCGGCAGCTTCGGCAATTTCACCGGCTTTTAACGGTTTCCCGGCAGCTTTTAGAACTTCCAGAACTTTTTCTGCACTCATAATTATTTGATTTTAGTTTTTTAAAACATTCCCAAAAATAAAATCAAATTTTTAACCCGCAAACCGCTCCGAAATCACTTTCCAGTCGATAACTTTCCAGAAATCTTCGATGTACTTTGGCCGCGCATTTTGTTTGTCGAGGTAGTAGGCATGTTCCCACACATCGCAGGTAAGCAGCGGAGTTTTGCCGTCGCGCAGCGGATTGCCGGCGTTACTTGTTTGCACAATTTCCATCTCGCCGCTTTTGGTCTTCACCAGCCACGCCCAGCCCGAACCGAACAAGGTGGCAGCTGCTTTCGAAAACTCCTCTTTAAAGGCTTCCACCGAGCCCCATTTGGCTTCAAGCGCTGCTTTCATTTCGTCTTTGGGTTCGTGGCAGCCAATCGGGTTGAACTGGTAAAAGTAAAATGTGTGGTTCCAAACCTGGGCGCCGTTGTTAAATATACCGCCCTCTGCTTTTTTTACAATGTCTTCGAGCGAAGCATTTTCAAACTCGGTTCCCGGAATCAGATTGTTCAGATTGTTCACATACGCCTGGTGATGTTTTCCGTAGTGAAAATCAATGGTTTTTTCGCTGATAAACGGCTCCAGCGCATTCTTCCCATAGGGTAATTTCGGTAATTCAAATGCCATAATATTTCAATTTAAAGGTGAATAATTGATGTTGATTTTTGACTAAAGTTAAGCAAAATCATTCAAACAGGCATAAAAAAGAAAAACCTTCATGATCTGAATCATAAAGGTTTTTCTTCCTCAAATTTCTGCTTTATAAAATTCAGTTTAGCTTAATTTGTCCATAGCGACTTTCGACAAATACAGTGCCTCCGCTGCCGTTGCCCACCTTACCCTTCACTTTTCGCGACTGGTTTTCGCTGATACGGTCGCCTGTAAAATTGGATTCCGGGTATGAAATTCCACAATAATTACAACTGGCATCGAGCGAGTAGCTCGCATTACCAAGGCCCAGCGAAATTTGTCCGTAGCTGTTGGTCACGGAAATAAACTCGAACCCGCTGTCCACTTTGCCCACCTTAATACCGCCATAGCCTGCTTCAATTTTCAGACTTTTCAAAAGCTCGTCGATTCTGATTTGTGTATATTTTGTGCCGGCTGAAAGCGAACCAACTTTCCCAAAATTAAATGTATCGTATTTCGAGTCGGCAACCACTGAATTTGCGATATCGAGGTGAATTACATTGTACTTCGAATTCAGATTTAAATCATTAAACCGCCCAAAATTCAGGGTTGAATATTGCACTGTAACATTCATATTGTTCGCATTTTCAACCCCTCCTTTTCCGTAAGCCAGGTTTAGTTTCAAAGTTCCCGAAGTTGGCGTATTCAGTTCATTGGCATTAAAATTCCCGTACTGAATATCGAAAGTTCCACTGGCATTCAACTCGTTGACAAACGTATTCCCATATTTGTTGGTAATGTTCAGGTTTTTATCGGGCGGAATATTTACGTCATAATCGATACTGAACTGCAGGTTTGTTTTAAAACCCCTGCTCAAATGGGTTTCAGCAGAAACGGTATTTCCTGTTTTACTGAAACTTACGGTAATCTGATCGAGCACATCATTTGCTCTGCGCTCGTTGGCTGATTCCACTGTAATCACTACATCGATAGTAACGTTACTTCCTCCTTTGTGGGTAACTTTTACATCGCCAAATCTGTTGTTTATCTCAAGCGTTTGCACACTGTTTACAGGCCACGATTCGTGGTACTCTTTTGTTTTCTCTACGGCTTTTAATCCATAAACCGAAGCCAGCAGAAAAAACAAGACTGTAATTGTTCTGATTTTCCTTTTCATAATTCGTTCTGGTTTTTTTGTTTCACTTCTTCTAATTTCTCCACAATCATATTAATTAAACTCAGCTTTGTCTGGTAGTATTCCAGCATCGCGTTAATTACCCTTACATCATTCGGATTTGCCGACAGGTCGGTCTGAAGATTTTTGAACACTTCCTCAAATTCTTTCAGTTCGTAATTCATCATTTGCTGATCATTTTCAGAAATTAACCCTTCGGCAGCCAGGCGTTCCCACTGACTCAACCCACCGTGTATGGCGCTTGTGTAATAAAATTCCACTTCTTCGTACTCAGGCGAAACCGAAGCCAGGGTCATTCCTGTTGTCACTTTTTCAACATCTTGATTTCCGTTTTCAGACGAGAACCAAACAATGCCCTGATTGACAACAAGGAAAGCAAAAACTGCAGCGGCAGCCACTTTCCAAACCAAATTCAGCGAAATGATTTTTTTCTTTTTATCCAAACCTTCCAGTTTGGCTTCAAACCGTTCGAAGTGCCCGACAGGCGGTTCGTCGTTGTTCAACGCCTTCAGGTTCTTCAAAATCAGTTCTTCTATGTAATCTTTTTCTTTCATGTTCAGTTGTATGAAAATATTTCCTGTCCTTTTAACAATTCACGTAATTTACTTTTGGCCCTCGAAAATTGGGTGCGCGATGCAGCGTTGCTTATTCCCAGAATCTGGCTGATTTCATCATGGTCGTACCCTTCAATCAGGTAGAGGCTGAGGACGGTTCGGTAGCCATCGGGCAAGCTCCTGATGGCTTTTTTAATCTGGTCAACGTCCACTTCCCCAATTTCCTGATTTTCATCAGGAAGTTTTATGGTACGTTCGCTTACTTCCTCAAACTGCATCCGCTTTTTTTTCAAATGATCCAAAGAACGGTTTATCACAATTTTTTTCAGCCAGGCGCCAAAACTCACTTCACCTTTGTAGGTGTTTATTTTTCGGAAAGCTTTGAGAAATGCTTCCTGCATAATGTCTTCGGCTTCCGCTTCGTCGTTTACCATTCTCAGGCTCACACAGTACATGGGTTTGTAGTACAATTTGTACAACTGGAACTGCGCCTTTTGGTTCCCCTCCCTGCACAAGTCAATGAGTTCCTGATGAATATTTTGATACTGTTTTTCCAATTTATTTCAGTTCTGATTCAATGACGACAAGAATTGCCGAATGTTGCACCGGAAACATTATTTTTTGTTTTGGAGCAACTTGTTGCAAAAAGAGTGGAGCAAATGAATATCATCCTCTTCCAGAAAACTTATTCGCTCCAGGAAACGGGGGAAAATAGCGGAATTTTCATTAAACCCTGTATCTAAAAGAATTGTGCGGGCTTTCTGAACTAATGAACGCAGGCTCTCCTGGTTTTTGGTTTGCCCGGTTATGTTTTCAGCAGCGTTCATTTTCGACAATTCCCAGGCATAAAGCATTACTGCCTGTGCAAGATTTAGCGACGGAAAAGTAGTTTTCATTGGAATGGTGGACACCAAATTGCACAGTTTCAGTTCATCGTTTCGCAAACCCGATTCTTCGCGGCCAAAAACTAAGGCAACATTTTGCACTGTGTTTCCTTTGGAACTTAAAAGTTCAGGAAGTTCGGGCAGCAGATGGTAATCGTATTTTACGCTCCTTTTTTTTGCTGATGTTCCCATTACAAAGTCGAAGTTTAAAATGGCTTCTTTTAAAGAAGGAAAAACCTGTGCCTGCTCAAGTATTTCGCCGGAACCGTGTGCCAGCCAGCGTGCCGGACCACTTAGAAAATCGCAGGGATTAACCAGTACCAACCTGGAAAAGCCCATGGTTTTCAGGGCACGGGCTGCGGCGCCCACGTTTTCAGGCACTGCCGGTTCAACCAGAATAAATGAAATTTGCATGGCATTTCAGATTCAATGACCTTTTTGAATTCACCGGCAAATCAAGTAAAAAAAACAATTTTACATGAAAAAAAAGCAACTAAAGCGCATTGTAAAACTGCACCAGTTCTTTTAACAGCTCCGGATTTTTGGGTTTCACTTTGTTTTTTCTTATAAAACCCGATATTTCATCTTTGCGGTCCGGAAAAATTTCTTCCAAATCTTTCTTTTTGGCCATAAGCATTGCCGGCTCCTTCCCCACCCTGATGTAATATTCGTCGGGACGTTTTAAAAACCGGGCAGGCACTGCATCCTTATATGCAGCAGGTTCTTTTGCATTTTCGAAAATCACCTGCGGTTTTGAATACAATGTGGCATTTCCATTTTCTTCAACAATAAAAAAACCACGTTTTATTTTTTTTGCATTGGCGTAGGGAATGTATTCGAACATAAAGTCGCCAAATTGTACCATTTCAACGGTTTCGGGCGCAGCCAATGCCTGCACGGGGTTTTCTCCCAACTGAAATTCAATTTGATCGTTGTAAATGTTGTAGCGTAACGGAACGCCAACATACTGTGTTTTTGAAGTGGTAAAAAC
>CAZXHP010000084.1:0-7229 GCA_964639655.1 uncultured Mariniphaga sp. | reverse complement strand
CTTTTACAATTAAACGAGGGGAAATACATTTCCTATGCTGAAGCCAGAAAACGGATAAATACCAAATTAATTTTATAACGAAACCCAGTCTGGCAAACTCCATTTATTCTATTGTTAGGCGTAAAACTGAACAGCCATTGCAAAAGGTAAGGAGTTATGGAATAGGATTTTATATTATATTTGTATTCATGGAAAAATTTGGGACCATAGAAATTAGAGTCCTTGGTAATAAGGGAAATTTGCAGCTTTCACCTGACAATTATGATGTGAAGGAAATAATTGCCATGCTCCAAAATATTGAAGATTTACTCTACCCAACAAACAAAAAAGACAGACCAATTATCACCTATGATATCCAGGAAGGTTCAGTAAAACACATATTTAAAACAAGTATTCAAGCAATAATCGGGTTTAGTGCAATTCTCTCTCAAATACAAAAATCAAATTCTGTTGATTTCCTGGAATTTAAAACTGCACAGGCAATTGAAAACATCCAACATTTCTCTTACCAGAAAAATTATGATTTCGAAATAAAAACATCGGTTGATGATAATTTGACTTTCAAAATCAATCCACAATCGAAATATTTTCGGACAGAAAATATTTGGGTTGACGCCGAATTATATTTTTATGGTACGCTCACAAATGCAGGAGGAAAAAGTAAAGCAAACATTCATTTAGACACCGAAGAATTTGGCTCTTTGACGATCGACACAGATAAAAACTACCTGATGGAACAGGAAGAGAACTTATTATATAAAAAGTTTGGAATCAGAGCCATTGGAAAACAAAATATAGAAACTGGTGAAATTGACAGGGGAACGTTAAAACTTATACAATTAATTGATTTCAAACCTAAATATGATGATGATTATTTAAAATCATTAATTCAAAAAGCAAAAAATAGCTGGAATGGAATCAACCCGGACGAATGGTTGCATAACTTAAGAGGAGGATATGACGCATAGTGTACTGCTTGATACCAGTTTCTTTATTCGTCTGCTAAATGATGAAGACCCTTTGCATCAGAATGCTAAAGATTATTTCAGGTATTTTCTCGAAAATGATATCATCTTAAAAGTATCAACAATTTCAATTGCAGAATATTGTGTGGGGGGTTCACTTGATGAACTACCATTAATGAATATCCAGATTTTACCTTTCAACCTCGACCATGCCAAAAGGACAGGTGAATTTGCAAAAGCAATATTTGAAGAAAAGAAGATTACAAACGAAGACCTAAAACCACGAGCAATAATTCCAAATGATTCAAAACTTTTTGCTCAATCCGACAGTGATAAATCAATATCATACTTTGTGACATCTGACTCACGTTCGTTGAATATTCACAAGATGTTATCCAAAAGAATTAAGCCAAGATTTGAAATTATAGATATTAATATTCCATACAATCAAGAGTTTGGAGTATTAGACTTAAAATAAAGCACATACGTCTAACAGCAAAATATAATTATTTGCGGGACGTTAGTCAGAAGATTTACACCAACCCCGAAAATCCCATAAAGGCCATGGCCAGAATTCCGGCGGTAATTAACGCAATGGGCGTTCCCTTTAATCCTTTGGGAACACTTTGCAAATCGAGATGCTCGCGGATACCGGCAAACAACAACAGCGCCAACCCAAAACCGATGGCATTAGAAACGGCAAAAATTACGCCTTCTACCAGATTAAACTCTTTTTGAATGGTAAGAATGGCCACCCCAAGAATAGCACAGTTGGTGGTAATAAGCGGAAGAAAAATTCCCAGTGCCTGGTACAATGCCGGACTCACTTTTTTCAGAATAATTTCCACCAGCTGAACCAGCGAGGCAATAACCAGAATAAAGGCAATGGTTTGCAAAAATGCCAGTCCGAAAGCGTCGAGAATAAACACCTGGATAAGATACGTTACTATGGTTGCCAAAACCATTACAAAAGCAACTGCTCCCGCCATCCCGACTGCAGTTGAAAGCCGTTTGGAAACCCCCAAAAACGGGCAGATTCCCAAAAACTGCATTAAAACAATATTGTTAACAAGTATGGCTCCGATGACAATAACAAGGTAATTCATGGTTTATCCTCCTAATCTTTTTTAATTCGATTGATAATGGCGATTAAGTAACCGAGAACAATAAATGCACCCGGCGCCAGCACAAACAATAGGGTTACATAATTTTCAGAATATATGATAATGTCGAAAAGCTTTCCGCTGCCCAGCAACTCCCGTATTCCTCCCAGCAGCACCAGCGCGAATGTAAATCCCAGACCAATCCCGAGTCCGTCAACGGCCGCAGTGACCAGGTTGTTTTTTGACGCAAAAGCTTCTGCCCGGCCCAGCACAATACAGTTAACCACAATAAGCGGAATAAACAACCCCAGACTTTTGTACAACTCCGGCACGTAGGCCTGCATTACCAACTGAACCACAGTAACAAACGCAGCAATTATCACTATAAAACTGGGAATCCGCACTTTATCGGGAATCTGACTTTTGATGAGCGAAACCACAATGTTCGACATCAGCAACACAAAAGTGGTTGCCAGTCCCATGCCCAGCCCGTTTATAGCTGATGAGGTTACCCCGAGTGTGGGGCACATTCCCAGCAACAACACGAATACCGGGTTCTCTTTTATAAATCCTTTCGAAAAATTCTTCCACTGATTCATAAGCTTGTCTTTTTAGTCTCCAACTGCTGATTTGTATTGTTATAAGCCTCAAAAGCCCTTGTTAAGGCGTCGAGAAAAGCGCGCGAGGTGATTGTAGATGCAGTAATGGCATCGATGTCGCCGCCGTCTTTTGTCACCTCAAACCGGTGTGACTGCGGGTTTTTCCCGATAACGTTCTGAGCAGGCTTCCCGGTATTGCGAAACCAGTCGTTCATTTTAGAGCCCAAACCTGGTGTTTCAGCATGTTCGAGCACTTCATAGCCAAACAGGTTGCCCGAATTGTCGATTCCGGCCATAACCGAAATAAAACCACTGAAACCTTTGTTGGTAAACGTTTTCACTGCCAGGCCAACCAGTTTGTCACCGCTGTATGCCGGAAAAACCTCAATACTGTCTTCCGAAGCCGAAAGAGCAATCTTAAACGATTCTCCCAGTTCATCATATTCGGGAAGCACTTTTTCAATGGCTTCACTTTGTGCCTTCATTTTGGCCGCTTCAATGGCGTCTTTGGTTAAATCGTAAACAAACCCCAGTGCGGCTGCGGCAACAAAAGTCACCACAAAAAGGGTTAAAACCATATTAATAAATGTCGATTCGCGTTTTGCCATAACTATTTCCCTCCAAATCGTTTAGGTTTAACATAGGTATTAATGAGCGGCGTAAACGCATTCATAATCAGAATGGCGAAGGAAATTCCTTCGGGGTAAGCACCAAACAGCCTTATACTAATTGTAATAACACCGATTCCCGCACCGTAAATAATCTGTCCATTAGGTGTCATGGGCGAAGAAACCATATCGGTGGCCATAAAAATTGCACCGAGCATTAAACCACCAGTGAGCAAATGGTAAACCGGATTCACGTAGCTCTGCGGGTCGGCCAGCCAGAAAATGGCAGCAATGACTCCCACACTTGCAATGACCGAAACCGGAATATGCCAGGTAATTACTTTTTTGAAAAGCATATACAGTCCGCCAAGAATTAAAAACAGGGCAGATATTTCACCCAGCGAACCGCCGATATTACCCAGCAGCATGTCGCTGGTTGCCGGTAATTCCTGCGAAATTTGCGAGATAGGTGTACCATTTGTCAAACCTTCTTTAATAATACCGAGTGGTGTGGCAGAAGTAACTGTATCCACATCGCTCTGCCGCGTTACGGGCCAAGAGGTCATTTGCACCGGAAACGAAATGAGCAGGAAAACCCTTCCAACCAGCGCAGGGTTGAAAATATTGCTTCCCAACCCTCCGAACGAAAGTTTTCCAATACCGATGGCTGCGAGCGAACCAATGACAATTATCCACCAGGGAATGCCGGCAGGTACGTTGAATGCCAGAAGAATTCCTGTTATCAATGCAGAGCCGTCGGTAATTGAAGGGGTTACCCTCATTAAATACTTTTGGATTAAATATTCGAAAGCCAGACAGGCTGCCACAGCAATCAGGGTCACGCGCAGCGCATCGAGCCCAAAAACAAAAACCGACCACAATAGCGCCGGAATCATGGCATAAACCACCCGGTACATTATTTTTCGGGTGGAATCGTCGGCATGGACGTGTGGTGATGGTGAAACCGTTAGTAAATTACTCATTATCAGTTTAAAGTTATAGTGATTTTGAACTGAACAACTATTTATTTTTTTCTGGAACGGATGATTTGGCCAACTTTCCCTTTTCCAAAACGAATGTAATCGAGCAACGGCCTGTTCGACGGGCAAGTGTAGCTGCAGGAACCACATTCAACGCAATCCATTATTTTATCTTCTTCGGCCCGATCGAAAATCTGTTTTTCCGAAAGTGTCATCAGCAGGTAAGGTTCCAGTCCCATCGGACAGACTGAGACACAGCGCGAACAGCGGATGCAGGCGATATATCCGGTGCGTTTCGATTCTTCTTTTTTTATCAGAAGAATTCCCGAAGTTCCTTTGGTCACCGGTACATCGAGCGAAGCAATAGCTCTTCCCATCATGGGACCACCGCTAATAACCTTACCTGTATCTTCAGGTAACCCACCGGCAGCTTCCACCAGCGCAGCAGTAGGCGTCCCGATTCGAACCAAAAAGTTGGAAGGATTTTCCACTGCTTTTCCGGTAATGGTAACCACCCGTTCAAAAAGCGGTTTGTTTTTCTGAACGGCCTGGTAAACAGCAAACGCTGTTCCCACATTGCTTACCACTGCTCCAACAGCAATGGGCAAACCCCCGGAAGGAACTTCGCGGCCGGTAACTGCTTTTATTAACTGCTTTTCGCCACCCTGCGGGTATTTCACTTTTAGTGCAACAACACTTATTCCCTGATATTCTTTCGATTTTTCTGTGAGCAACTGTATGGCGTCAGGTTTGTTATTCTCAATTCCGATAACTGCTTTTTCCACATTCAACGCTTTCATCAGCAGTTGTGTTCCCACCAGAATTTCGTCCGTTTTTTCCAGCATCAGGCGGTGGTCTGAAGTCAGGTAGGGCTCACACTCCACGCCGTTGATTAACAACACATCGGCTTTCATTCCTTTGGGCGGAACAAGTTTTACATGGGTTGGGAATGTAGCACCCCCCAGCCCTACTATCCCTGCATCCTGAATTTTTTTTACAACTTCTTCGCCACTCAGGTCGAACTCCTTTTTTAATTCCTCCGACCGGTCAATTTCCTCGATCCATTCATCACCGGCCACGTCGATAAAAATTCCCTGTTTCGGATAACCGGAGCTGTCGGCCTGAAAATCAACCTTTTTCACTTTTCCTGAAACGGAAGAATGAATATTTGTGGACACAAAGCTGCTGCTTTTGGCAATTACCTGACCCACTTTCACAGTATCGCCCCGGTTAACCACCGGTGTTGCAGGAGCTCCGATGTGTTGGGCAACCGGTATAAAAACTGACGCAGGAAGTGGCAAAACTTCGATAGATTTGCCAGCTGACAGTTTATTTTCGGGCGGATGTACCCCTCCTTTTTTGAACGTTTTTAACATTCCTATTTATTTTGCAGTACTACACTCTTCTTTTTCTTCAACCTTGATTTTCCGCAGAGGAAAATTCTCTTCGATGATGGCATTTGTGGGGCAAACCGGTACACACTTACGGCACAGTTTGCATTTGTCAGAATCGATAAATGCCAGATTGTTTTCAATAGTAATGGCATCGAACTTACACTCTTTTTCGCACTTGCTGCAACCGATACATGCCACTGCACATGCTTTCCGCGCTACTCCTCCTTTGTCCTGATTCCGGCAGGCCACAACAACTTTCCTGTCTTTAGGAAATTTTTTCCGCAATTCAATCAGGTCTTTCGGACAAGCTTCCACACAAGCGCCGCAAGCCACACATTTATCATCGATAATTTTGGGAACTCCCAGGTCGGCTCTTAATTCTATGGCATCGAAATCGCAGGCATCGTAACAATCGCCGTACCCCAAACAACCCCACTGGCAGTCGGTTTCGCCGCTGTAAACCGACGCAGCAATTGCACAGGTTGTGGCTCCGTCATAAATATTGGTTTTTGGCCTGTGCTCGCAGGTACCGCTACAACGGATGAAGGCTACGCGGGCATCTTTTTTAACGGCTTCAAGCCCCAGGATATCCGCAACTTTGGCCATGGTTTCGTTTCCTCCAACCGGGCAGTTCAAATCGTTTAAATCCTTCGCTTTTACACAGGCTTCGGCAAATGCGCGGCAACCGGCATACCCGCAACCACCGCAGTTTGCGGCGGGCAGGCTTTCCTCAACCTCATCGATACGCGGATCTTCATAAACCTTAAATTTACGGGCAACGAAATAAAGAATAACCGCTGCAGAGGTCCCGATAACGCTGAGCGTGGCAACTGTATATATAACTGTGATACTCATAATGGATTAATTTTCTTCCAGTTCGAATTTGAAAACTTTTTTTAAATAATGACGAAAAAAATATAATGTTATATAATAGGGTATCAGTATTCCCAAAGCAATTAAACCTGCCAGGGCCTCGTTACCGGAGCTTTCAAAAATGAGGATTAAAACCAGCATGACCAGCAAAAACGGGAGAACATAACCGTAAAACAAGGCTTTGAAACCCGCCGATTCACGAAACAAAACGGTAACTTCCTGTCCGGGAGTATATTTTGGATTCAAACAGGGGATTTCGATCTCTTTCTCCTGAAAGTCGGCTACTGAACAGGCTCCGTTTGCATGGCAAGACGAACATGCAGACTGATTTACTATACTAACAATCAATGAATTGTTTGTTGTTTCTTTTACAAATCCTTTATGTTTTATTACTGAACCGGCCACAATTTTTGCTATTTACAGGTTGCAAATTTAGACATTTATTTAAACTCCGACATGACAAAAAAACAGTTTTATTGATATTTAGCCAATTTAGAAAAGTTCTAATTTATTTCCGGATTTCCGACTTTAAAATTAATTCAATCATTACCAGCATTTTATTTTTGAATTGAATTTAAACTGCTCAAAAAATTTGCAAATACCAACCTTTCCAGTTAAATTTGGACTGTATAACGCGAGTTCATTGAAAGAAAAAAGATACTATCCGCATCGATTCAGCAGTTGGTAAACTCAACAGAACTTATTAA
>CAZXHP010000083.1:7400-15324 GCA_964639655.1 uncultured Mariniphaga sp. | reverse complement strand
CGCCAAATACCCGCTCGATGTATTTGGAATAAACAAAATACCCAATGAGTAAAACGATGATTGAAATAACGAGCGTAATCATAATTCAAATTTTAATGCTAAATATAATGGGTATAAAGTTTTTTCCGGTTTTTTTTCTGGCTTAAATTCCGAAAAAATGGTTCCCCGATAGTTTTACCAGGGAACCAAACACTAACCTAAACTAATCTGATCCCGCATCCTGGATTTTTTCCATTCTAAAGAACTCAAATTTATTCCCAGTTTGGATTTTGTGTCAAACTCGGATTCGTTTGCCGTTCAATATAGGGTATGGGCCATAAATAGTCCTTGCCTGGATTGAATACCCGTTTATCCACTGTCCGCATGGATGTATTTGGATTATTTACATCGGAAGCTATCGGAATGCCAGCAGCAACATAATTTGGTGTACCCCATTGGTCAATCACCGGAGCTTTTGCAGGATAAGATTTCTGCATTCTTCCAAGCACAAAGCCGTTCATTACATTCTCGGCAATTTTCCAGCGACGGATATCAGAAAGTCTTTGCCCTTCACCCGACAGTTCGTGACGGCGTTCCCGCGCAATTGCATAAAAGAGCTCGTCGGCACTTGTTTCTACTATTTCCGGCATTTCCGCGCGAGCACGTATTTTGTTAATCGCAGAGTAAACCGACGCATCAACCTGACCGGCTTTTACTTTAGCCTCGGCATAAATCAAAAGTACTTCTGCATAACGAATAACGATAATGTTATTGTCACAATTATTTACATCACCGTAATTTTCGTCATTAACAAATTTCCGCCAGTTAATACCAGTGAAAGACGCATACGCATTCAACGCATCCTGATTATCAACATATGTAGGAGGCGTTGTATGATAGTTCCAGCATTTTACACTGTCGCGGTGAGTTTCGAACTGGAAGCCCTGAAAAATACATCCAGGTTCATTTTGCCAATCTGAATATCCCGAAGAGGGCAATGCAAAAGTCCAGGCCAGACGTGGATCTCTGTTATCCCAAGGGCTTGCAGGATTATATAAAGGCGACTCATCAATAGGAAGTCCGTCTTTGCATCCGTAAGAATCAACCAGTTGATAGGAAGGAACTTTGTTTGCATGACCCCCGCCGTTTCTGCCGCCAAAAAGCCTGAAAATAGGATGAACTCTATATCCGAACAGGTATTGAATGGAAAAAAGAATCTCTTTGGAATTCTGGCCTTCGTAGGTGTAAAGATTTGGGAAACTTGGGTCGAGTATAACTTCCGTACCCTCGAAATTCATTACCTCGGAAGCTGCACTTATAGCAACATCCCACTTTTCGTTATATAATGCTGTTCTTGCTTTCAATGCCATAGCTGCAAGACGCGACGGACGCCCGGAGGTCGGATTGTTGGTTGTTCCCAACACGGCAGCGGCCTCATCATAATCCGTAAAAATTTGATTCAGAACCTCTTCTTTAGGATTACGTGGTAGTTCAGCATTGTCAAGGGTTATTGTTTCCAAAATCAAGGGTACATCCCCATACAAATCGATCAGATAGGAATAGTAGTAAGCTCTGAGAAATTGTGCTTCTGCCTTAGCCTGGGAAATTACCTCGGTACTGACGCCTTCCACATTTGCCAGGTTGTTAATTAAATAATTACATCTGCTGATGCCGCTATAACAGGATCTCCATACATCTCTGGCAAAACTGCTGGTAGCGTCGTTTGCCCCCTGAGAGAGTTTTTGTACATCGTTTGTGTTCCGGTCCCACCCGTTATCCGACAATTCTTCAAAAGCCAGAAAAAAGGGCATTCCTTCCCAGGCCGTGTAAAGATTGGTGTAACAGCCTACAATGGCCATTTCAATTTCTGTTTCATTGGCCAAAAAGGTTTTGTCTGATGGCGAATCCATCGGATACTTTTCGAGAAAATCGCTGCAGGAGACCAATAACATTATGCTTATTGTAAAATATATCAACTTTTTCATAATATCTGTCGTTTTAAATTAAAATGTTAGATCAATTCCAATCGAGGTAGTACGCATGATAGGATAAAAATTCCCATATCCGCTTAAAACAGGGGCTTCCACATCGAAATATTTCCAGAATTTTGATAGAGTAAATACATTGTCGGTACTCACATACAACCGGAGTTTGGAAATACCGGCTTTTGAAATAATATTTCCGGGAATTGTGTAGCCGAGTTGAACATTTTTAAGCCGCAAATAAGAGGCATCTTTTACCCAAAATGATGAGTTTTGCTGGTTGTTGCTGTTGTTAAAAGCTAACCTTGGAAACATCGCATCTCTGTTTTCGGGTGTCCAGTAATCTTTTCCAATCTCGGGCATAGACCCACCTTCAAAGAAGGAAGCAATTGAATGGCCCCATACATAACCATCGGCTTTTCCCACACCCTGGA
The DNA here is from genome assembly GCA_964639655.1 of uncultured Mariniphaga sp. Lineage (GTDB taxonomy): Bacteria > Bacteroidota > Bacteroidia > Bacteroidales > Prolixibacteraceae > Mariniphaga. Next base: position 12,929 of record CAZXHP010000083.1, on the reverse strand, counting down.
AAAACAGGGTAAGGTCTATTCCTTTAAACTCGCCATACAAGTTTAGTCCAAAGGTATAGCGCGGAATGGTATTTCCAATAATCACTCTGTCGGAAGTATTGATTACACCGTCGGCTTCATCGGGTATTCCGTCGCCGTCGGTATCGACAGTTAGTTGATCGACATATTTTATATCACCGGGGCCGAAATTTCCAATTTGCGTTGCGCCGGTATAATTTCCTTCATTGTCATAATCTTCCGGAACAATGTAGCCATCAGCCTGATATCCGTAGAGCGATCCCATTGGATAACCTTCTCTGTTCACTGTAAGTCCGGTTTCATTAATGCCCTTCAGATCAAGGATTTTATTTTTAACATCTGAGATGTTAAATGTTGCGCTGAAATTAAAATCACCAAAACGGTCGTTGTATGTCGTTGAAAGTTCCCATCCTTTATTTTCAACCTTTCCGGCATTTTGTGCAGGTGCCGAAAGTCCTATAATCAACGGAATATCAAGCGTCAGAAGAATATCATCGGTAACCCGGTAGTAGTATTCTGCGGTGAAGTCCAGTTTATTCAGCAGGTTAAATTCCAGGGCAACATTGGTCATTGTGGTTGTTTCCCAGCTGATTTGTGAATTAGCCATTGTTGTGATGGCTGCACCGGAGGCAATATTTTTATCAAAAACATAATTGGGATTCAGATCGACAGTTGATTGCGACGGATAATAGCCATTCAGCGTATTCTGATTTCCCAATTGTCCCCAGGATGCACGGAATTTCAGGTTGGGAACAATATCTCTGTAATCATCCCAAAAGCTTTCTTCACTTAAACGCCAGCCACCGGAAACCGAGGGAAACAACCCCCATCTGTAACCTTCTGCAAAACGAGATGAACCGTCGTACCGTAAATTGGCTTCAATCAGGTATTTGCCTTTAAAATCGTAGTTAAAACGTCCGAAAAACGCCTGTAACGCGAATTCTGAGGCTGATCCGTTCGATCTTTGATTTTCGCTGCCGCCTGCATTCAAAACCGGATAGTCGGGGAACGGATATTCTTCACGGTACCCTGAATGCCATTTGTTCCAGAAAGTTTCCTGCTGATAACCGGCCATTAACTTAAAGTTATGGACATCGCTAATTGATTTGCGGTATGTAGCACGTCCAACAAGCATATTGCGCATATTACGATTTGAATTGTCGGTAAGGGTGGATTTCGCCTGAGTCTGCGGATCGGGTGTTCCGTCGTTGAGATACAGCTGCACACGTTTGTTCCAGTTTGTTTCGTGATTTTCCCAGTAGTTCAGTGCATACTGCCCCTGTAGCTCAATATCTTCGACAGGGTTGAAAGTTGCCGTCATATTTAATATGGCAGAGGGAGCCACGTTTGCAATAGTTCCACCATCTTTGTAATAGGCAACGGGGTTGATCCCCTGCCAACCGGGACCGTATCGTCCGTCTGCCAGATACGCTGCCTGATTGGCTGGAATACGGCCGACAAAATTAAATCCACCACCCAGTTTCGTTGGTTCCTTTCTATCGGTATATCCAATTGAAATATCCGAGGTTACAGAAAGTTTTGGTAATACCTGATAGTCATTATTGGATCGCAATGTATATCTTTTATAATTTGTATTTTCTGTGATACCGTTTTGCGAAACATAACCTGCCTGAGTTAAAGATTTAAGCCGTTCGGTACCCAAACTTACCGTAACAAAATGATTGGTCATTAAACCGTTGTTTGTTGCGGTAGCATCGAACCAATCTACATCAGGATAGTTAGGGTCATTCCGGGCCACACCTGCTTCATATTCTTTTATGTATTCTTCAGAATATTCCGGTGTCATACCAACTGCGCGTTTCGCTATGGAGATATATTTCATAAAATCGACAGCCCCCACATATTTAGGCACTTTAGTAGGTTCACCTTTGGCAACGTAACTGTTGTATGTTACAAAAGCCTTTCCGCTTTCGGCTCGTTTTGTCGTGATAAGGATTACACCATTGGCTGCCCGGTTACCATAAATGGCCGAAGATGCTGCATCCTTCAGCACAGAAATTGATTCAATGCTTTCAGGGTCAATTGCATTAATGCTTGATTCTACGCCGTCAATCAGTACCAGGGGGTCGTTATTGCCAATGGTAGTATTACCGCGAATGCGAATAGTCCCGGTGTCACCTCCCGGTTTACCACTGCGTTGAGTCACGGTTACACCGGGAACCAGGCCCTGCAAGGCTAACGAAGTCTGTGCTACGGTACGTTTTTCCATTTGCGGAAGTGAAACCGTTGATACGGCTCCGGTCAGATTTGCTTTTCTTTGACTACCGTAGCCAACAACTACAACTTCATCGACTCCTATAACCTCTTCCTGCATTGTAGCATCGATTGTACTGTTTTCCTTTACTTCTATTTCTTGTGTTAATAAACCTACGAAAGAAAACACCAAAATGGCATCTTCCGGTGTATTGGCGAGCGAATAATTCCCGTCTGTATCCGTTACTGTTCCGTTAGAGGTTCCTTTAATTAAAACGGTAACCCCTGGAATTGGCTCTCCCTGGGCAGAAGTAACCTTTCCGGTAACCGTTCGGGGTTGCTGACTCACATCCGGAATAATTACAATGAGGTTGTTCTCTGCAATCTTGTAAGAAATTTTCGAAGGATCGAAAAGCCGCTCCATAATCTCGGCAATCGTTTCGTTTTCAATATTGAAACCGACTCTGCGCTTCATATCCACAAAATCTTCATTGTAAAAAAAACGAAACTCGCTTTGATTTTCAATGCCTCTAAGCACTTCTTTTACTGTTTTATTTTTCGATTCTATTGTCAGCCTCGTTTGCGAATAAACGCTCGCCGACATTTGCAGAACCAAAAACACGCTTAGAAAGAATGTTAGTTTTGTCATAAGCAATACCTTTTTTAGGTCCCGTTTAAATGGATGGGACAATCCATAAAAAAAATTTTTCATACTTTTGAATCGTTAAGGTTTAAATTGTGTTGCACTCATAGTTCCAGTATGGTGCAACGAAAATTAACACTGAAATTTGGGAGGTCAGATTTGATCTCCCATTTTTTTGAACGGATAGGTTTTTTATTTCATAAGCAAATGTTTAAATTTTTTCAATTTTTGTTTGTCGGACATAATGTAAACAGATTTTCCTTCGACTACATACTTTATCGGTGAACTGGAACAAATGGCATCCAAAACCTGCTCAAGCGTTTCATCTTCCAGGGTTCCACCAAAGGAGTATTCTTTTAGTAAATCATTGTCAAAAATAAAGTTAACTGCAAACCTGCGCTCCAGTTTTTGGGAAAGCGAACCTAATTTTTCGTTGTTTATAACCCACCTTTCCTCTTTCCACGAAATGATTGGAGCAGATTCAACAGCGGAAATTATTTTTAATCCGGTTTTTGGCATTACTTCTTTAATAGCGTTTGCCGGAGGATGAATCCGCTCGTTTATTTCAACAGACTGTGCTTTTTTTGTAAAAATTGCCTTTTCGTTTCTTTTCAGAACAACATCTTCTGCAAGTTGGAAATTATTACCTTCAAGCTTTACAGAACCCTCGATAAGGGTAGTTTCGATTGTTTTTTCCTCGTCGTATGCTTTTACATTGAATTTTGTACCCAGGGCGGTAATATTTAATTCGCTGGTTTGAACGATAAACGGAAGCCGGGGGTTTTTTTCGATTTCAAAAAATGCTTCGCCTGAAAGACTAATTTCTCTTTTGTCAATTCCAAAGTTGTTTTTGTATTTAAGTGTCGTTCCGGCATTCAGCCAGATTTTACTTCCGTCCGGCATTTTTATAAATGAACGCGAACCCAATGGCGCCACATATTCGACTTGCAAAGGAAGTTCGGTTGGTGCAGGGTTCTGACTCAAAAAATAGTGGCCAATTCCACCTAAAACAAATGCCAATACAAAAATGGCAGCAACTTTTGTCCATTTTAACCAGATTTGTTTACCCGAATTCGTATCCCGGTTTAATTGTACCTGAATTTCTTTCCAGGCTTTTTCAATATCAATTTTGTCGTGGTATTTTACGAAGTTTACTGATTGCCAAACATCTGAAAGTTGGTCGAACAGTAGTTTATTTGCCTCACTTTTTTCGAGCCAGTTATTGAGAATTTTTGAATCTTCAGCAGAGAGACTATCCGAAAAATAATCAATGAGGGCTTTTTTCTCATTCGATGATATGTTTAATTTCTTTTCCATTTATTGGTTTCTGTTGTTATTGACACAATTTTTGGAGAGAGGTATTACAGGTATTCAAAAAAAATTACCTGAAAAATGAAAATAAAAAAATACAAACCGGAAGAATGGCAGCTTTTATTTTGCATAAAGCCCTATAAATTTGAACTTTAACTGTGTTCTCTGAAATGTTTAGCTTTTCAGCAATTTTTTTATGAGGAAATCCTTCAACCCGGCTAAGCACAAAAATTTCTTTGCATTGTTCCGGTAGTTTTTCTATTTCGTGGTTTAGCCGCTCTTCCAACTCTTTGGCATAAATATTTCCGATGGTGTATTCTTCTGAATAGGGAGTTTTGAGTTTTATTTCTACCGCAGAAAAATCGTCGGTAAGCGAAGTTCTTTTTCTCTCTTTGTTGCGTTTGAGGTAATTAATACAGGCATTATGCACCGAACGGAACAAGTAACCGGAAAGCGATGAATTCACAGTGATTTTTTCCCGGCTCTCCCAAAAATCGACAAAAAAATCTTTCACCAGATCTTCGGCGGTTTCCATTTGTTTGGTGTAATCAAAAGCGTAAACACACAATTTGCGATAGTAAGTTTTAAAAACCAACTCAAAGGATTTGTGATTCCCTTTTTTTACGGAATCCATTAAAGCTTTTTCCAGTGAATTCATTGGTTTTTCTTCTCAGTTTCTTTTATGGCGAAGATAAAAATGTTTTGAAACATTTTCGAAGTTACAAACTAATTTCTAAATTGCAGCACAGTTCAGCACAGTAAAATGCGGGGGAGGAAGACGGAAGATGGAAGTCGGAGGTCAGAAGCCGGAAGTTGGATGGCCACAACTAATCACCGGTGGCCGGTGACTGATGACCAGTGTTTTGTAACTGATTGATTGTAATGTATTTATTTCAAATATAATTTAGAAAATGGCAAACAGATTAATTGGAAGATTACCCAAAGTGGGAATTCGTCCGGTGATTGACGGACGGGAGCGGGGCGTACGCGAATCGCTCGAAGTACAAACCATGAACATGGCAAAGGCCGCAGCCCGGCTTATAGAAGAGCATTTGCGTTTTCCGGGAGGAGAAGAGGTGGAATGTGTGATTTCGGAAACCACCATTGGCGGGGTGGCTGAAGCGGCAATGTGTGCCGACCAGTTTGAGCGCGAGGGCGTTGGCGTTTCGTTAACGGTAACTCCGTGCTGGTGTTACGGGTCAGAAGTGATGGACTCCAATCCGTGGATGCCGAAGGCGGTTTGGGGGTTTAACGGAACCGAACGCCCGGGTGCGGTTTACCTCGCTGCCGCGCTGGCCGGTTACACCCAGAAAGGATTGCCTGCTTTCGGTATTTATGGTCGC
>CAZXHP010000083.1:3912-7300 GCA_964639655.1 uncultured Mariniphaga sp. | reverse complement strand
GACCGGGCCCGCAAAGACTGGGAATGGGAAACTGTGGTAAAAATGACCCTGATTTTTCGCGACCTGATGATTGGCAACCCAAAACTGAAAGCGGCCGGATTTGGCGAAGAAGCGCTTGGCCGGAATGCCATTGCAGGCGGGTTCCAGGGGCAGCGCCAGTGGACTGATTATTTTCCCAACGGAGATTTTTCAGAAGTGTTTTTGAATACTTCTTTCGACTGGAACGGCATCCGTGAAGCATTTGTATTTGCTACCGAAAACGACAGCCTGAATGCAGTGCCCATGCTGTTCGGGCACCTGCTGACAAACACAGCGCAAATTTTCTCCGACGTGCGCACCTACTGGAGTCCCGAAGCGGTAAAACGTGTTACCGGAAAAGAATTGAAAGGTATTGCAAAAGACGGTATCATTCACCTGATAAACTCTGGCGCCACAACACTCGATGCCACAGGTCAGCATCGCGATACCAACGGTAATTCAGTAATGAAACCTTTCTGGGATATCAACGAAGAAGATGTAAAACGTTGTTTGGAGAATACACGGTTTTGCCCGGGCAACAAAGGCTATTTCAGGGGTGGTGGTTACTCGAGCCAGTTTAAAACTGCCGGTCAAATGCCGGTTACCATGTCGCGTATTAACCTGGTGAAAGGGCAGGGACCGGTGATGCAGATTGCCGAGGGTTACACTGCCGATATTGAGGAAGCAGTTCACAAAGTTCTGGACGAACGCACCGATCCTACCTGGCCAACAACCTGGTTCGTACCGAAACTTACCGGAAAAGGTGCATTTAAAGATGTATATTCGGTAATGGCTAACTGGGGCGCCAACCACGGCGCCATCAGTTACGGACATATTGGCGCCGATTTAATTACTTTGGCCGCTATTCTTCGCATACCGGTTTGTATGCACAATGTGGATGAAGACAAGATTTTCAGACCCAGTGCATGGAATGCCTTTGGTGAAAACAAGGAAGGTTCGGACTACCGCGCCTGCCAAAATTTTGGTCCGCTTTACGCATAAACATTATAAATTAGCTAAACCTTTGTTTTTTACAACGGTTTAGCTAAACTTTCCAAAAAAATACCTTTATTTTTAGCGGCTGTTTTTATAATACAAATTATTAGTTCGATGAGGTATTTTTTTGTTGCAGTGCTGATTGCCGCTGTTTGGAGTTGCAATCCTTTTAAAAAGAAAGATTCTGAAGTTCCCATTCAAAACGTGATAGAAATAGAATCCAAAAAAGAGGAGCCGCTGGATATGTATGAGAAAGGGACGTATGGGTACGATTTAAACCTCCTGCGTGATTTTCCCACGGCAGTTGAGTTGAAAAACGGCGATTCGCGGTTGATTATTTCCCTCAAATACCAGGGTAGGGTTATGACCTCTTCCACTAATGGGTACGAAGGAAGAAGCCACGGCTGGATAAACCACGAACTGATTGAGTCGGGCGAGGTTTTGCCGCAGTTCAATCCCGTGGGTGGCGAAGAACGTTTCTGGCTTGGTCCCGAAGGCGGACAGTACTCTCTTTATTTTAAACCCGGTAGTTCGTTCGAATTTGAAAACTGGCAGGTCCCCGCCAGTATCGACACCATTCCGTTCGATGTTTTTCTGGCCACCGATTCGGTAGCTGTTTTTCTGAAAGATATGGAAGTGGAAAATTACAACAACTACAAATTTGAGTTTGAGCTCACCCGGAAAGTGCACCTGCTGGGGAAACCGATGATTGAAGAAATTCTCGGCATTTCGGTGCCGGAGAAGGTGAAATTTGTGGGTTACGAGTCAACCAACATGGTGAAAAACAAAACCGGCGAAGACTGGAAAAAAGAAAACGGACTGATTTCCATATGGATGCTGGGAATGTTTACCCCGTCGCCGGAGGTAACCATGATAATTCCCTATAAAACTGGTGTTAGTTCCGATTACATTGTAAAAGACGATTATTTTGGAAAAATTCCGAAAGACCGGTTAAAGATAGACGATGGCATTATTTATTTTAAAGGCGACGGAAAACAACGGGGAAAAATTGGTATTCCGCCGCGGCGGGCTATGCCGGTAATTGGCAGTTACGATGCGGCAAATAAAGTGTTAACCTTGTTGAAGAGCGATGTTCCCGAAGGCGTTACCGATTATGTAAATTCGGCCTGGGAAAAACAAAGATATCCTTACAGGGGCGACGCCATTAATGCATACAACGACGGCCCGCTTGAAAATGGCGAACAACTGGGGCCGTTTTACGAACTGGAGTCTTCTTCTCCTGCACTTGCGCTCGAAAAAGATTCAACCGGTACCTACATTCAGTCAACCTATCATTTCGAAGGAGAAGAGGAAGCGCTGGATTCTATCTGCAAACAGGTTTTTAATGTTTCACTCGAAGAAGTTAAAAGTGTGTTTTAGTGCCGAAATTACCATTCAGAATAGCTGAAAAAGCGGGGCAACCTAAAATTCAGCAACTGGTTCATTCCATTACCGGGGCGATCGGCAGTGGAAATTTGAAAGAAGGAGACCTGCTTCCTTCGGTGAACCAGCTTAGCAGTGAAAGCGGCTTTTCGCGAGATACCGTTTTTAAAGCCTACCAGATTCTGAAAAAAAGAAACATTATTGAATCTGCGCCGACGCGGGGGTATTTTGTAAAAGGAAGTTCGTTTAAAGTGTTTATGCTGCTCGATGATTTCAGCGCATTTAAAGAGCAGCTTTACAAATCGTTCCGGCAAAATTTACCCCGCAATTTTACCGTCGATTTGCTGTTTCATCATTACAACCGCGAGGTGTTTAATCAGCTTGTACAGAATAGCCTGGATCGATATAGTATTTATATTGTAATGAATATCGATAATCGCGGGATGGAGCCGGTTTTGGATAAGATTGATCCCCGAAAACTGCTCATTCTGGATATGGGTATGCCCCGGTCGAAAGAAATAAGTTACGTGGTTCAGGACTTTAACCGGGCAGTGGAAAACTGCCTGGAGGAAGGATTGGCACACCTGCAAAAGTATTCAGAGTTGATTCTGGTGTATGACAAAAATGAAACCCCGCATCCGGCTGAAACGGTTCAGGCAGTGAGGCAGTTTTGCAAAAAATACGGTATGGAATTCTATCAGGCGAAAAATACCCGCAGCCACTTGTTGAAAAAGGGACAGTGCTGGTTTACCATCCGCGATTCCGATTTGGTTGACGTTATATTAAACTGCCGGGAAAAAAAAATTCGTGTGGGTGAAGACATCGGAGTGCTTTCATACAACGACACACCGATGAAACAGATTGCGGGCGGCGGTATTTCGGTTATTTCCACCGATTTTGAACAGATGGGATTTTTGGCCGCCGAATTCGTAAAAACCAATCAAAAAATAGCAGAAATTCTGCCAACTTCCTTAATTTTGAGGGATTCTTT
>CAZXHP010000083.1:1688-3812 GCA_964639655.1 uncultured Mariniphaga sp. | reverse complement strand
TTGAAGGGCGATTTTCAGCTGGATAAAAAACACCAGCATTTTACCTTGCAGGGAGCCGGATACAACATTTGGTTCGAACGCGATGAGTTTTACTTCGTTTCGCAGGAAGTGGAAGGTGATTTTATCCTTTCTGCCAACCTGAAATTTTTGGGTGAAGGAGTTGATCCGCACCGGAAAATCGGATTGATGATACGGAGTTCGAAAGCCGAAGATGCGGTTTATATGGATGGTACTGTTCATGGCGACGGTCTTACCTCGTTGCAATACCGCGAAAAAACCGGCAGGGAAACAATGGAAATTGCTTCTCAAATACAAGCGCCCGAATTTATTCAGGTTGAACGAAAAGGAAATGAATACATTTTTCGGTTGTCGAAAGAAAGGGAACCGTTGGTGGAAGTGGGCCGGGTTACACTTGAAATGCCGGCAATGGTTTTCGCCGGAATGTTTATCAGTTCACACAACGAAAAAGTAGTAGAAAAAGCGGTGTTTTGGAATGTGCGGCTGGAAAAACCTGCTGCCGAAGGAGTGAGCGGCTATCAGTCTCCGTCGCCCAGCCGGCTGGAAATTCTGAATGTTGAAACCGGCAACCGCGAAGTAATTTACGAAACCGAAACGCACATCGAGGCGCCCAACTGGTCGCGAAACGGGAAATTTCTCTTATTTAACTCGGGTGGTTTGCTGTATAATTTCAACCTTAAAAAAAGGGTTCCAAAGGTTATCGATACCGGTTTCGCCACAGCCAACAACAACGACCACGGCATTTCCTTCGACGGCAAAACGCTGGCCATCAGCCATCACACCGAAGAAAACGGACAACGACACTCCATTATTTACACGGTTCCGGTAAAGGGAGGCACGCCAAAACGGGTAACCGAAAAAGGCCCGTCGTACTGGCACGGTTGGTCGCCCGACGATAAATGGCACGTTTACTGCGCCGAACGAAACGGCAATTACGACGTGTATAAAATTCCGGCAGCAGGTGGCGACGAAATTCGCCTGACCACTGCCGAAGGCCTCGACGACGGCCCGGAATATTCACCCGACGGAAAATACATATACTTCAATTCGGTGCGCAGCGGCAGCATGGAAATCTGGCGTATGAAACCCGACGGCTCGGAGCAGGAGCAGGTAACCGACGATGAATTTCAGAACTGGTTTGCCCACCCGTCACCCGATGGAAAATGGCTTATTTTTATTTCTTACTTACCCGAAGTGCCCGCCGGTTCGCATCCGCACAACCAACGGGTGATGCTGCGTTTAATGCCCGCAAATGGCGGAGAAATTAAAACCGTTGCTTTCCTCTATGGAGGCCAGGGAACCATTAATGTACCCTCCTGGAGCCCCGACTCCAAAAAGGTGGCGTTTGTGAGTTATACCTATTGAATCAAAAAATACAAATGATGAAGTACAAATGTATTATTTTTGATAACGACGGCGTTCTGATTGACAGCGAATCCATTTCGAATAGAGTGATGGTGGAAATGGCTAAAGAGGTGGGAGCGGCTATTGATCTGGAATATGCTATGAAGCATTTTTCCGGTGTTTCACTGCAAAGCACAATGGATTATGTTGAAAAGAAAGCCGGGAAAAAATTGCCTGATGATTTTGAACAGGAGTTTCGTAAAAGGACTTTTGAGTTATTTAAAACGGATTTAAAACCGGTTAAAGGCGTGAAGAAGTTGCTGGATAAAATTACCGTTCCCTGCTGTGTGGCATCGAGCGGACCTCGCGAGAAGCTGGAATTAAGCTTAAAAGTTACCAATCTCCTTCCCAAATTTGAGAACCGTATTTTTAGCTGTTACGATATCGGGGTATGGAAACCGAATCCGGACATTTTTTTGTACGCTGCCGGCGAAATGGGCTTCAAGCCCGGCGAGTGCGTGGTAATCGAGGATAGTCTGGCAGGGGTGAAGGCCGCCAAATCCGGAGGATTCGATGTATTTGGTTTCGTAAACGAAAGAAATAAAAAAGAATTTGAAGAACTGGGTGCAACCGTGTTTTCTACCATGGAAGAATTGGCCGGGTTGCTTGGTGTAGAGTGAAATTAACATAGCCTGAACGATGTCGAATATTTTTCAAAATTAAGCGGTGAAAAAGTCGGGAACTACAATAACTGAAATTGCA
>CAZXHP010000083.1:0-1588 GCA_964639655.1 uncultured Mariniphaga sp. | reverse complement strand
AATATGATGATAAGCCAGTCGAATGAATCGGTGGAAGAAGAAAAGTCCATTATCCGGTCTTTTGCTTCCATCCGGGTCGATGGTTTTTTAATTTCGCCTTCTTCGGAAACAAAAAATTTCGATCACCTGAAAATGTTGACCGAAAACAATATCCCGCTGGTTATTTTTGATCGCGATTGCGAAGGACTGGAAGTGGATAAAGTGTTTGTTGATGAGTACAGCGGTGCCTTTCAGGCCGTGGAATACCTGGTTAAAACAGGTTGCCGGCGCATTGCACATATCGCCGGTTCATTAACGCTTTCAACAGCCAGGCACAGATTACAAGCTTATAAAGATGCACTGAAGCTTCACCAAATCCCGGTGAGAGAAGAGTATATTGTTGAAAGTTCCGGCTTTACTCCCGAGCACGGCATCGAACCTACTAAAAAATTACTGGCGTTGCCTGAACCGCCCGATGCCGTTTTTGCCATCAACGACGGAGTTGCCATCGGGGCCATGTCTGTTATTAAAGAGGCCGGAATGGTCATTCCCGATGAAATTTCGGTAGTGGGTTTCGACGACGACCCGCATTCCTGTTACTTCAGGCCTTCTTTGTCCACCGTCTGGCAGCCGACTTACGAACTGGGCATGTTGTCGGCCCGGATTCTGATGAAACGGATAAACACCAACAACGATCTTTCCAAAATCAGGATGGAAAAATTGTATCCCGAACTGATTGTCAGGGGTTCGTCGAAATAAACAGCATCATTTTATGCAAAGGTTTGCATAAACATTTTCCCCGTTTTATTTGGAATAAATATGAATAATGACCTAAATTTCACTTTTGTTTTAAGTGTAAATTATTGGTTTGCAGAAGATGCTCGTTTCGACAGAAAAAATATTTCAGAAATGTTACGGAAGGTATGGGATTGCCGCCGTTAATGTTTGGTGTATGGAACAAATCCACAGTTTGTTCAGTGCAGCGCAAAAAGCGAATGCGCCGTTTATCGTACAAACTACCCCGGTTGCCCGGAATTATGCCGCCCCCGAAATGTTGCTCGCGATGATTTCGGCCGCGGCGAAGATATATCCTGACACGGTGTTCGCCATTCACCTCGATCACGGGAATAAAGAACATGTTTTTAACTGTATTGAATCGGGCGGTTATACATCGGTGATGATTGATGTATCCCACGAATCTTTTGGAGAGAATATCTCCATTACAGGAGAAGTGGTGCAAAAAGCACATGCCAAAAATATTACTGTTGAAGCCGAGCTGGGCGTTTTGAGCGGCGTAGAAGATGATATTACCGTGGATGAAAAGAGCAAAAAATATACGCACCCGTCGGAAGTGGAGGAGTTTGTCAACCAAACGGGTTGCGACAGTTTAGCGGTGGCAGTCGGTACCAGTCACGGTGCCTACAAATTTTCCGGCGGGAAGGGTTTGCAATTTGATATTCTTGAAGAAGTTCAAAAGAAACTACCCGGTTTCCCTTTGGTTTTGCACGGCGGATCGGCAGTGAACGTCGAGGAAATCCAGCGGATTAATGCTGCCGGCGGCCAGTTGGGTACCGATGCACGGGGCGTTTCCGACGAAGAGCTGGTGAAA
>CAZXHP010000082.1:0-15421 GCA_964639655.1 uncultured Mariniphaga sp. | reverse complement strand
AAATGTCGAACTTTTTGATTGAAGATTTTGATGCTGTGTTGAATGTTATGAATGCTGAAACGCAGAAGAAGAAACTCAAAAAATAAGGTATTTACATCCACAGGTTTTTCCTGAATTATTTTGAATATTCATTTGCCGGAGATGCAATTAACGTTCCTGAAGCTATCTCCGAACGTACATTTCTGAAAAAATATTTTTAAAGGATGAAGAATTTCAGCGGTCAAAAGATAAGGTAAGGTTTTATAGGTTGAGTTGACATCTTTATGATGTTTTTAATAATTAAAATTCTTATGAAATTGCAGGCCAGAAGACAACCAAAATAAAAAGAATATTTGGGACAAATACATTACTGGTGTGGCACTATGAAGCAATCAAAAAAGACATTTACCATTTTATTGGTTAAAAAAATAAATACATTTTAGTATTGTATTATCGAATGCTTTTTGTAAATTGTCTGTAAGAAACCCATTGAAGATGAAGTATGATTTACACATAATGCACACATTCAGCATTATAATAACAATTGATTCATTAATTAAACATAAATTAAAAGAGCGGCAATCCAGTCCACATACCAATATTTTACTACACATTTGCTTTTACCTCAATCTTGATAAAGTAGAATAAATGAATGAGCAAACACAAGATAAAAGTAAGTCTCAATTCCTCAAAACCGATGGAGGTAAAACTGAGTCAAACGCGATTGAGATTCCGGAAATTTCTTTGCCAAAGGGAGGAGGTGCTTTAAAAGGGATTGACGAGAAATTTGAGATGAATGCGGCAAATGGGACAGCCGGTTTTTCTTTCCCACTACCCCTGACACCTGGCAGAAATGGATTTGCTCCGTCACTGACAATAAGCTACAGTTCAGGCGGAGGGAACAGCCCCTTTGGGTTGGGATGGTCATTAGACTACCCTATGATACAAAGGAAAACAGATAAAAAACTTCCGCGTTATCAAGACGGAAAAGAGGAAGATACCTTTATGTTTTCAGGAACTGAAGATTTAGTGCCAACTTTAATAAAAAATGACAGTGGGGAATGGGAGGCAAAAGACCTAACAATAGATGGTTATAGGATAAGGCAATATCGTCCCCGGGTGGAGGGAGGATTTGCAAGAATAGAAAAAATCTATCATGACTCTCATGGTGTGTACTGGAAGGTAACGACCAAAGAAAATATGGTTACGATTTTTGGCAGGAGCTTCTCTGCACGGATAGCAGATACTGAGGATAATAGCCGCATTTTTCAATGGATGCCTGAGTTTAGCTACGATGACAAAGGCAACTGGATAAGTTTTCATTATAAAAAGGACTCCAATTTAACTGAAGATGGCAGTTTAAAAGAAGACGTAAGCATACCTGACCATCTCTTTGAAAAGAACAGGAAATCAGGATTAGCTCCCTATACCAATACATATCTTAAAAAAGTCAGGTACGGAAACCGGGTCCCGTATTATGCTGATCCATCGGTGCCTTATGATCCTCAGCTTCCGGATAGTTCGGATTGTTTTTTTGAAGTGGTAGTGGATTATGGGGAGCATGATGAAACCAATCCTACATCGGAAGAAAATACGATTTGGGATTACCGTCAGGATGCATTCTCTTCCTACCGTTCCGGTTTCGAAATCAGGACTAATCGTTTGTGCAAAAGGATACTGATGTTTCACCATTTTGAAGATGAAATGCAGTTGCACGGATATGAAGAGAATGGTGAAACTATTGAATCTCCTTCTGGCATCAACTATCTGGTCCGTTCGATGGATTTATACTATGATCCGGCAATCATCAATCAGCAATCCTTTTCCATAAATGGAACCAACCCCGTAGAAGTAGTGTACCTGAAATCCATTACACAGAATGGATACATCAGGAAACCAGATGGCAGCTATTCTAAAAAAGGTATGCCGCCCATGGAGTTTACCTATGGAATGCTTAATTGGAATAGCGAAGTCCGGGCCGTCAGCAAGGAAAATATAATGAATGCACCGGTGGGGCTTACCAATAATTACCAATGGGTAGATCTGTACGGAGAAGGGATTTCAGGCATTCTTACGGAACAAGGTGAAGGGTGGCACTACAAAACTAATTTAGGTGATGTGGCTGAAGAAGGAGAACTTGCATTTACACCGGCTCAGAAAGTAATTCCCAAACCTTCCTTTACCGGCTTAACCAACGGAGTTTTATCTCTTCAGGATCTGGCTGCCAACGGTGAAAAACAGGTGGTGGTTAACAGCCCCGGGCTTAAAGGATATTTTGAACTGACGGCAGATAACGACTGGAAGTCATTCAAGGCGTTTGAACGGGTAGCCAACGTGAACCTGCAGGATCCGAACACGCGATTGATCGATCTGAATGGAGACGGACAGCCTGAAATGGTAATTACGGAAGATAATGTTTTTGTCTGGTATGCCGCCGACGGTAAGAAGGGACATCATCCTGCTGAGAGAACCATTAAAACTTTTAATGAAGAGCAGGGACCAGCAATAGTTTTTGCCGATTCTCAACAAACCATTTTTTTTGCAGATATGTCCGGGGATGGCCTTACGGATATTGCCCGCATCCGCAATGGAGAGATCTGTTACTGGGCGAATAAAGGCTATGGAACATTCAGCGCCAAAATCAGCATGAGCAATGCACCGGTTTTTGATCATCCGGACCAGTTCAATCCCCAATATTTACACCTGGCAGATGTTAGCGGAACAGGTGCCACAGACATCATTTACCTGGGAAAGAATAAATTCAGGGCCTTCATAAATTTAAGTGGCAATGCCTGGAGCGATGCCCATGAAATTGAACCCTTCTTGCCGGTTGACAGCCATACAAAACTTTCAGTGATAGATCTGCTGGGAACCGGCACCTCTTGTATTGTATGGTCGTCTGATCTGCCGGCTCACGCGAATGCTCCGATGCGTTACATCGACCTGATGAATAGTAAAAAGCCGCATGTAATGATCCATTACAGAAACAATCTGGGAAAAGAGACGCGGATGGAGTACAAAAGCTCCACTTATTATTATTTGCAGGATAAACTTTCAGGAAAACCCTGGATCACTAAACTTCCTTTTCCGGTTCAGGTGGTGAGCAGATCGATTGTAGAAGAAAAAATTACGGATGTGCGATTTTCCAGTCAGTACCACTATCACCACGGCTATTATGATCATCCGGAGCGGGAGTTCCGGGGTTTTGGAATGGTGGAACAGATCGATACTGAATACTATCCGGAGTGGAGCAGCAACAATGCCGGTAATCAATTGGAAAAGGATGAAAAACTGTACCAGAAACCTGTTTTAACCAAAACCTGGTTTCATACCGGCGCTTTTCTGGGTCGGGAAAAGATTCTGAATCATTTTAAATCAGAATACTGGTTTGAAGAATATAACCGCTCTTTCCCGATGCTCCTATGACAGTAGCGGAACCGGAACTTGCGGATGTTAATATAGAAGTTTCGTCCTTTCTAAATGATGAAGGGATTACGGAATTTAACAATGAGGAATGGAGGGAAGCCTTACGGGCCTGCAAAGGCATCACCCTGCGGCAGGAAGTATTTGCCCTTGATGGTGAGGAAACGGATCTGGATTCTTTACTCAAACAGGCCAAACCTTTTAACGTAGCTACGCATAACTGCCACATCCAAATGCTGCAGCAAAAAGAGAAGAATAAACATGCCGTATTTATGGTGACTGAGGGTGAGTCCATTTCCATACAGTATGAAAGAAATGAAACCGATCCCCGCATTGCCCATACTCTAAATATAGCCATAGACGATAGGGGAAATGTACTGGAAGCGGCTTCCGTGGTGTATCCACGGCGATCAGATGCATTAAATCTTTCCATAAACGCACTTGAGACACGTATTAACAACTTGACCTATGAAAGAGAAAATGAAAGTACGGCAGCTTTAATTGCTTTAGGAAACTTACGTTTAGAACAAGAAAAAACACTAATTACCTATACAGTAAATAACCTGACAAATGATATCCTGGAGGCGAATGTGTACAGGTTACGACTTCCCTGTGAAACCCAAACCTATGAAATTACCGGTTTAAGTCGGACAGGCGAATTTTTCCAGATAGAAGATTTTAATACACTTTTGGGAGAAGGAGATATTATTGGATACCATGTAACCCCCAATCATTCATCCGTTCAGCTCCGCCTGATTGAACATGTTCAAAGTACCTATTATAACAATGACCTAACCGCTGAGCTGGATTTGGGTGAACATGGGAATCATGGCATTCCCTTCCAGGCCTATCAACTTGCATATACACCGGATTTATTGTCTGAAATATTCGGAGATAAACTACCCTCTGATGCGGGTGAACAGGAAGATTTGCTCAGCGACAACGACGATAATACGGATAGTGACCAAAGCTACAGCCAGTGCCGGTTTGTCAACCGTGGAGACGATAATTGGTGGATCCGCTCCGGTACCACTCAATTTTATTTGGATCCTTCGGAAAGCATTACAGACATCCGGGATCGCTTCTTTACACCCCAGGCTTATTTTGATCCCCTTGGCTCCGAAACCCGGGTGTCCTACTATAAGGATTATTTCCTTATGATGGAGACAACAAAAGATGCAATCGGCAATGAAATTACTGTAGAAAAATTTAATTTCCGCACTATGTCACCCACAAGAATGCGCGATATTAACGATAATCTATCCGAAGTTCTGCTGGATGAACTGGGACTGGTAAAAGCCATGGCTGTGTTGGGCAAAGGCGGGGAAGCAGATAATCTTAGCGGATTGACTGAGTACATGGTTGATGATGAACACGTTCAAATCGCCGAATATTTTACTTTATCAGATACAAATGATCTGAGAAAGAACGCCCGGGCACTACTCCAAAATGCTACGGCCCGGTTTGTCTATGATTTCAATCGCTATGTAAATTCCATGGATCTTCTCGAAGAGCAGGACAGAGACAATCCGGAAGCTGAGCTTTGTGAACAAATCAAGCTATTACCTGCTGTGGCTGGTTCTATTCTTCGGGACCGGCACGTGCAGGATTTAATTGAAGACCCGGAACTGACGGAAAGCCCGCTGCAGCTCAGTTTTGAATACTCAGATGGTATGGGCAATGTGGCGATGAAAAAAGTGCAGGCAGAACCGGGACCGGCTCTGCGTTTAAACATCCGGCCCGACTGCAGTTACACCACTGAAACAGTGGATACCAGAGAGACTAACCAACTGCGCTGGATTGGAAACGGACGTACGGTTTTGAACAACAAGAGCAACCCCGTCAAGCAGTATGAGCCGTATTTTTCCGTCAGTCCGTTTTATGAAGATGCTAAAGAACTGGTAGAGCGGGGTGTTACACCGGTTTTATATTATGATGCGGCAGGCCGGAATATAAGAACAGAACTGCCTGATGGTACCTTCACCAGGGTCGAATTCGATCCCTGGCAGCAGGCCACTTATGACCCGAGTGATACCGTATTGGAAACCGACGACCCTTCTGCTTCCGGGAATGCCTGGTACGAAGCCAGAATCTCGGGTGCCTTGGGAGCAGCAGCCCAACAGGCGGCCGAAAAAACGGTCGTTCACAGTAATACCCCCAACACCATCTTCCTGGACACCCTGGGAAGGCCAATACTAAGCCTGGACCATAACCGATGGCAGATACGCAGGGACAGTTCTACAGAAGTGTATGAAGAGATCTATGCAACATTTATTCAGATGGATATTGAAGGAAATGCCCGGAGTGTGATAGATGGACGCGGCAACACAGTGATGAGCTGGAAGTACGATATGCTTGGTACCCAGGTTTATCAGGAGAGTATGGATGCGGGAAGGCGCTGGATGCTGAACAATGTGGCCGGCAATCCCATTCAAAGCTGGGATGAGCGGGGGCTTGTTTTGCGCTATACCTATGATATTTTACAAAGACCGCTTACGACACATATATCGGGCGGCGATGGTGATACCCCGCTGGACCATACCATTGCCCGGATATTTTATGGTGAAGGGGAAACCGATGACAAAGCAAGAAATCTGCGTGGACAAGCCTACCGGCTCTATGACTCTAGCGGCTTACTGCAAAATGATTCATTTGATTTTAAGGGCGGCCTGCTGACAGGATACCGGCAACTGGTATCGGACCCCGAAGCAGAAGCCATTCACTGGCCCGAAATTCCTCCGGATCATTTGCTGGAAAGCGAGATTTTCACCAAACATATCCGCTATGATGCCCTGGGGCGGATGCTGCGATTGGAAAACTGGCATAGCGCTAATACTAAAATTGGGATTTATATTCCACAATACAACGCACGCGGTGTCCTGCAAAGTCAAAATTTTGCACTGGATGGTTCTAGTACCCCGGCTATTATGGATATCCAATACAATGAAAAAGGACAGCGGACGAGAATGCAGTATGGAAATGATACGGTAACCCGATACGAGTACGACCCACTGACCTATAGGCTTCTATTATTACGAACCACTTCGGACCGTGGCAGTATCCTCCACCAGGAGTTGCATTATACCTATGATGCGTCAGGCAATATCTCCGAGATTCGGGATGATGCCTATCCGGCTACCTATTTCAATAATGCGCGCATAGAACCCCGAAGCCGCTACTCCTACGACAGCCTCTATCGCCTGATTGAGGCCGGGGGCAGGGAAAACAGCAGTTTAAATGAGGCGCCATCCCGACAGGAGCCGGATGCTATCCCCAATATCACCTTCCCGGTTAATGACCCAACCGCTTCCCGAAACTATGTTCAATCTTATAGATATGATTCTGCAGGCAATATACTGGAAATGCGCCACCGGGCCGGAAATGGCTCTTTCACCTTGCGCTGGACCAGAAGTTACGAATACGCACCTGACAGCAACCGCTTAACCAGAACCTACACGAATAGCAATTCATCCGGAATCAATTATGACTACGATGCCCACGGCAGCATGCTCAACCTGATCAACTCTCCTGATGATTTTCGTATGACCTGGGATTATAGTGACATGATACATACGGTAAACCTGGGTGGTGGCGGAAGGGCATATTATCAGTACGACAGCAACAAACAGCGGACCCGGAAGTATATCGTGCGGTTGAACGGCACCATAGAAGAACGCATTTATCTGGAAGGCATGGAAATATACCGTAGGACAACCAGTGGAGGCACTCCTGAAGAAGAAATTGAAACCCATCACCTGTTTGCAGACGACCAGCGGGTGTTGATCGTGGAAGATGTAAAAACTTCCGGTACACTTAATTTGCCAGAGGCGATATTATTTCGTTATCAGTACAGCAACCACCTTGGCTCGGTAGGTTTAGAGCTTAACAGCAGCGCTGACGTTATTTCTTATGAGGAATATCATCCCTATGGAACGACGGCACATCGTACAAAAGGGGTTGATGTACAATCAGTAGCCAAGCGCTACCGCTATACCGGTATGGAGCGGGATGAGGAGACAGGACTAAGTTACCATACGGCGAGATATTATTTGCCGTGGCTGGGAAGGTGGGGGAGTGCGGATCCGATAGGGATTGGAGGAGGAATGAATTTATATAATTATACATCTAATTCTCCTATCTTATATTCTGATCAAAAAGGAACTGACAGACATCTAACCCAAGATGTTATTGATAGAGAGGATCAATCAAATGCACCAAGTGAGAGAGAGCAATCTGCTACTATGTTAGGACGTCAAGCCGCCCATGTTGATCGCTTAGCAATGCAATTTTCTGGACCAAATTTAACAAGCATTCTTACTTTCTTAAATACAATTGATGATCTAGAAAATAATAGAGCTGAGGTAATCGAAGATGCTCTTAGGTTTTTACACCTTTTGGAGGAAGGTATAATTACTTATGATAATGATTTGCAAAGGTATAGGGCCAATTTCCGAAACCAAGCTGCATTTGAATTTGTTCAGGATGATCCATGGCTTTTTCAAAGGTTTAGTGTTGCTTATTTAGATGAAGCTAGGGAACTTGATAATTATGAAATAATTGAAGTTGGTATAATTGCATTTCCAGCCATACTAGGCGCATTTGGAGGACTTATTTCTGCAGTAGAAAGACGTATCGCCAGAAGAACTTTACGAAATTTCTCAAGACGTGCTGCCAGAAATACAGTTGATGCTCAAAGATTAACAAATGCAGTAAGAGATACTGAAGGAAGAGTTACGTTAAATATTGGAGGAAGATCTGCACAAGGAGAACCTTCCCATGCTATAAATGTAAATCCCGAATTACCAAGAGGTGGCACTCCTTATGGAGGCAGACAAATCCAAGCAAGAGGTGAGGAATTAAGTAATTTACTTCCAGAATCAAGTGTTGATGCAATTACTTCCAGAAACCTTGTTGGAGATATTGACTGGGATCAATTTGCCTCTTCTTCTCATCATGTTGTAAGACCTGGTGGTACAGTTACGGTTCGGCCATGGGCAGGGCAATTTGGGGATATAAATAATATTGCAGAAAGTCTCAGAAGAGCGGGTTTTAATAATGTACGAATTCTGCGAACGCCTTCTGGAGTAGCGCATGCAGTTCAGGCTATAAAATATTAAAGCTAAAATTCTTTCCCCTAAACATCTCTCGCAGAGCGCTCTGAGGCTTTAATGAGAACAATTATTAACAGGAATTCATTTTAAAAATTATTATCATGATCACAAAACTCACCACCACCACTCTCCGCCAGGGCCAGAAACATGCTCTTGTCGCCCGCCTGCACCGCATTTTGGAAGTCTTAGGATATAAGGCTGCTATTCCCGATCCATTTGTGTTTTCAGGGGTTACTACAAAATTGCTTTACCAATTCCAGCAGGAGCAAAATATTCAGGCAACGGGTATAGTCGATAAGCCAACTGCAGCTCTCCTGGAAAAACATTATGCTTCAACTGATTTTGGTAAACCTCACAGAATAGTAGTTGTAGTAACCGAAAAGGGTACCGGTAAGCCTCTGGAAAAAATCCGGTTGCAGGTATTGGATAAGAATGATAATGGTGAGGATAACCTTCTGGGAGAGAAAGTAACAGATGCTAAAGGACATTGCTCCTTTGAATTTGATGAAATGTCCTATCGCAATCCCGGTGATCCCCAGAAAGTTTTGCCGAATATTTATTACAAATTGTTTGAAGGTAACAAGCTCGTTTTCGATACCGAAGATGATGTAAAAAAGAATTTACCCAGAGGAGATCACAGATTCACTTTTGAAGTGTCATTCAAGAGCGACGATATCTGGCGGATTTCCGGTATAATTTCAGATAGCGATGGCAATCCGGAACAGGGTTTAAGGATTGAAGCCCTGGATAAAAAAAGCAGCAGCACCAAAGTATTAGTTGAATCGAGAAGCAGGGGAAACGGTCAATACGAATTAAAGATTGATCGCTCTAAGCTTGACAGTGAATCCCCAAATTATCTTCCTGATGTTTTCCTAAAAGTCTACAGCGATGATAATCTCATCAATGATACCAGTAACCAACCTTTTTCTAACCTCGCTCCGGGAATACTCGAGTTTGACATTGTGCTGGAAGAAGATTCCGGCCAAGGGCAATATAAAGCATCCGGTCTTGTCTTTTCGGCCAAAGGAGAAGTCGTTCCTGATACATCAGTAATAGTCTATGACGTGGATCTCCGGGGAGCAGCCATATTTGACCAGGTGAACAGCAGGCAGGAACTGGAAGAGGCTGAAGGCATGGAGCTTTTAGGAGAAACCGTTACCAATGCCAAAGGATACTACGAGGTGGTATTTGAAGCGTCTGCTTTTTCCCAAAATGAACGAGGCCTCGCAGATGTCGTGGCTTATGCCTTGGAAGAAGATGAAATTACGGGTCGTTCGCGTCTTGCGTTTAAAAAGGAATATAGTGAATCAAATGAAATTCCGGGCCTCGATATACAGCTCCAAAATGAGGAAGATGAAACTTCGGAATTTGACCTGATCTACCCCGCTGCCCGGGATTTTACCGCTGAAGCGAACCTTACCCTTGCAGCAATCAGCAGTTCCCCGGCCCAGATAGCATTTGTCGCGGAGGAAATTGACTTTCCTGCTTCCCAGGTCCAGATTTTGACAACTGCTGACCGCTTAGTTGAGGAAGCTAGTAATTTTCCCCTTTTGTTAGATTTTATTTATGCCCTGGGGCGTAAATCAGTACCTTTGACCTGGTTCGGAATTGCGGGTATTCCCAGGTCCAGGTTA
Source organism: uncultured Mariniphaga sp. (assembly GCA_964639655.1). GTDB lineage: Bacteria > Bacteroidota > Bacteroidia > Bacteroidales > Prolixibacteraceae > Mariniphaga. The sequence goes on along the minus strand of CAZXHP010000082.1, from coordinate 5,274 downwards.
CGTCAAGTCCTGCTTCAGGCTATCGATGAGAATATCATTGCTTCATACGATGAAAAGGCCATAGATTCTTTTTTAAATGCGCTGGGAGGGGTGGCTGTCAGCTTTTCACTTGATCAGGCTCCTCAGGAAACACCTTCCATCAGAGACTTTTTAAATCTTGCCTTACCCGATGAGAATAACGCCCATGCGGAATTAATGACTGCTTATACCAATCATGAAGGACCTGTATCTGAGTTCTGGAACGAGGTGTTACCTTCCCTGCCAGCCTTTCAAAACAATCCGCAGGCTATTCAAAATTTACAGCTAACAAACTCGCTTTCCATCTTAACCCGGCATAATCTGTCAATTATACGGGATCTTCAAAATCTCAATATCCGGGATCCCCGGGAGATCATTTATCATCCAAATGAATTTAACCAGATCATTCAGCAGCACAAGGTACCGGGCATTATTCCGGGAGAAAACGAGGATGTAAAAAAGGAAAATTACAAACGAATCATGCTGAGAGACCTCCAGGCAACTTATCCGACGGATACAGTGGCTTTTGGATTAGAAAAGGGCGATTTGCAAATTGGGGAGGACTTGCAGGAAGATATAGCTGCTTTTTTCCGGGCTGCCATTCCGGAGGGTTTTGATCTGCGAAAATCTGATGTGACTGATTTTGAAAATCAGTTTCAGGAAATAAATCCGGATAGAGTTGCCGATCTGCAAATGGAGGTTAACAAGTTAAAAAGAATCCTGCAGGTGAGTCCCTCCCCCAAAGCCATGAGCGGACTGTTTAATAATAATTTCAGCAGTATTAATGAAATAGCGGCAATTCCAAAAGAGATCTTTAAGAAAAAATATAGTGAGACTTTAGGAGAAGAAGAAACTGAAATAATTCATCAACGAGCTGTTTCCATAAATGCATACAACGAATACACATTATTGAACTTACACCAATTCGTGCACGAACCTACTTTTGCAATGGTCGGTGGAAGTATGAACCCTTTTGAAAGTACGAAAGAGGCATTTTTAATTGAGGAGGCAATCAACGGGGCGATACCTGAGTGGAGGCAGATGGTTGGTAACTTGGACTTTTGCGAATGTAAACATTGCCGGTCTATGTTAAGTCCGGCCGCCTACCTGGTGGACCTGATGCATCATTACCTGAACAAAGGGGCAGATGCCAATGAAGTGGATGGAGTGAAACCTCTTGAGGTTCTTTTATCACGTCGGCCTGACATCGCTCACTTAGAGCTGACCTGTGATAATACAAATACCCTTATTCCCTATGTGGATTTGGTTAATGAAATTCTTGAATACTATGTACAGCATGATTCAATGACAGGAATAACTGCAGAGGAAGTACGCAATACTGAAAATGTGACCCCTGCGGAGCTTCAGGCAAGTCCTCAGTTTCACCAAGTGGAAGCCTACAGGATATTGTCTCAATCCATTTTTCCTTTTAAGTTGCCGTACCATCAGCCCCTGGATGTCATACATATTTACCTTGATCATCTGAAAAGCAGCCGGTATGAACTCATAGACGTTCTTCATCCAAATAAACCTGCAGAATTAACAGAAGTATTGGTGATGGAATATCTCGGTCTGGACCCATTGAGTTATCAGATCATCATTGGAGAAGAAATTACTTTGCCGGATGAAGCTGTTCCTTTATCATTACCACGGTTTTATGGCTTTGCTTCCGATGAACCTAACTGGAAGGAGAAAATTATCAGAGTGCCGGAATTGCTTAATCGCACCGGGATTAAATACAAGGAGTTAATCTCCCTATTGAAAACCTGGTTTTTAAACCCCCATGCTGATCAACTATTATACCTGGATCAATTATTAGTGAACATCGATATCCCTGGCAAAGAACTGTATGAAAAGTTAGATCAAATCATGGAGGGTACTCTGACCCCTACAGAGGATGCTGCCATAATGGGAATCTTGGAAGAATCTGAAATTACTCCTGAAGATTTCCATGAATGGGTGAGAATTCATTTCCCTGATATCCGGCAGGTTATTACGTTATACGAGGCTGATGCTGAATGTAATCTGGAGAATACGCAACTGCGATCGATTAGGCAGTTGTATGATGCTGAAAGTGAAGGGATTCCAGATGATTTTTTTAACCTGTTACACCGTTTTATTCGCCTTTGGAGAAAAATAGGTTGGAGTATTCGCGAACTTGATATAGTTCTGAAGGGCTTAAATACTGAAGAGCTAAACGCCGGGGTTCTCGAACAAATCTATAATATCCGGAAAATCCAGAAAGCATTAAAAATGCCTCTTGCTCCATTAATGAGCTTGTGGAGCAAACTGGATATAAATGGAACGGATTCGCTCTATCACAAGTTATTTTTGAACAAGTCAATTCAGGAAATTGATACTGCTTTTAAACCCGACAAACTTGGGAGATTCTTTCAACATTCGGAAACCGATCCATATCTTTTAAATGCGCATCTGCCGGCCATAATGGCAGCCTTTCGACTTGAAGCTTCAGACCTTGAGAGGATACTGGCAACTTCTTCTTTAGATGAAGCCAGTGAATTGAACCTGCATAACCTGAGCATCATTTACCGGCACGTTATATTGGCCCGGCCTTAAAGATGAAGGTGGAAGATCTGTCTGTTCTTTTAAATATCATTGGCGAGGATGCTGCCACAGCGGATCTTTTTTATCCCTTTGCACAATGGCATGATGCTGAAGACCGATTTCTCAATCAGGACCCTCATAAAACCTGGGCTTTCATTGAATTAATGGATAAAATCCATGATTCAGGTTTTAAGCTGCAAACCCTCAATTATTTAATTCGCAATGAGGAACCGGAAGAAGAAAGACTTTCTCCTGCCCGGGAACAGTTTCATCGAATGTTGTTATCTTTGCGGGGTGAGTTTCAGGCTATTGAACGGGAGCACCCTTCACAGGAAGATGTAAATGAAGATATCCTCAGACAAAAATTGGGCATGCTTTTCGAACAGGCCTATGTTGATCAGGTAATAGGATTAATCAACAACAGTCTGGTTTTTGTCAGTAATGCCTCTTCAGGATTAAGCCTGACAATCCCCGATACTTTAGCTGATAAACTTGAATATGATTCTGATACGGGAACGATTCGCTTCAGCGGAATAATGAATGAAGATGAAAAGGCAGTCCTGGATGGTCTGAATACAGACCATCAATACCTGTCTGCTGTTCAGTATCTGTTTGATCAACCACAGACAATATTACAGGATACATTATTCGGGATCTTTCACGGAAGTATGGATGATGCGGAGGTGGTTTTATTAAATCGTCCGCCATCCTCCGCGGAGACTCTTCCCACATCAGAGGAAAAGTTTACATTTGTTTATGTTCACCTGCTGCCCTTCTTGAAAGAAAAGCTCCGGCAGGATACTTTTCTGACAAACCTTGCGGGAATTCTGGAACTGGACGAGGTAAGGATTCAGTACCTCCTTGGGGATGAAGTTGATCCGTGGAAAGAATTTTTGACTGGTTTTGGCCTGTCAGGCACATATCGTTTCCCATCGGGAGATGAATTACAACGGGATGAACATATTGATTTTGAATGGGGTGCCTCAGGTCCGGAAGAAGTTACCTGGAATGGATGGATACGCATACCTTCAAACGAGCCGTTCACTTTTATCCTTGAAGTAAAACAGGATGAGGAACAAGCCACTCTTTCGGTGAATCATGAGCTACTAATAGATAACAGAACACCGGGAGATCCTCTTCTTTCATCCAACCAAACAGGCTCTCCCCTTGAAACGAGTACACTTTATCCGGTTCAGGTTACCTACAGGCGGAATGGAGCCGCTGATGGAGGCGTAAAATTAAGCTGGAAGGCCCCCGCCCATCCAAAAGAAGTTATTCCGGGCATGCATCTGTTTCCGGTTATGGAGTCCTTCCATTCCGAAGTGTTGAAATGGAATCGGGGAAGCCTGCTCATCAACGGTTTTGGGCTGAATAGAGAGGAAATTGTATTTTTTAAAAATAATAGCACTGACTTTGATGATCTGAACTATTTCAACCTGAACTTTCCGGCTTGGTTGCGATTATACAATTACATTTATCTTAAAAAGCGCTTGTTAAAGAATTCACCTTCTTTGATCAAACTTTTTTCAGGAGCAAATCGTGGTGATCTTTCTTTTTCTGATCTTGTCAGCCACCTTACCGAAAGTTTTAAAGGGAATAGTGACCAATTCAGCCAAATTATTGCTGAGTTTGGATATGATGTCTCCGATTTCATCAACGAGCAGGCGTTAATAACAGTTTATCGATGCCTGCAGGTAGTCAGCAACTTGGGAATTCCTGTAAATGCTGCTTTGCAATGGGGAACCATAGAAAAAGATTTTGACAGTCTTCATGATCTGGCCCAGGATATTAAAAGAACGGTTAAAGCTAAATACGAAGAAGAAGTTTGGCTTGAGGTAGCACCGAAGCTCAATGACCTTCTTCGTGAAAATCAAAAAAATGCCCTGATCGAGTATCTGCTGGTGCAATCTGACCTAATAGATTGGGGGGTAAAAGATGCTAATGGATTATTTGATTATTTCCTGATTGATGTGCAAATGGATGCCTGCATGGATACCTCCCGAATCAAGCAGGCCATTTCTTCAGTCCAGCTTTTTGTTCATCGTTGCTTTCTGAACCTGGAAAGCAGAATAAATGATGATGAACTTGAAAATGGTGTCAACCCGGAATACCTATCCCGCTCACAATGGGGTTGGATGAAAAATTACAGGGTATGGGAAGCGAACCGGAAAGTTCTTATTCATTCAGAAAACTGGGCGTTGCCTGAATTCCGAATCGACAAGAGCGCTGCATATAAAGGGGCTGAGTCCTTTTTAAAGCAAAATGATATTACCCCTGAGAATGCAGAAACCGCTTTCCGAAAATACCTGTATAGCCTGGCTGAAGTGGCGAAACTGGATATTGTGGGTTTTTATCATGATGATAATACAGGTATATCACATGTTTTCGGAAGAACCAACACTAAACCTTTCAAATATTTTTACAGGCATTACAATCAAAAAATCAAAAAATGGGCCGCATGGAATCCGGTGCAGCTCGACATCAGGGGTGTAGAGGATAATGAATCTGGAGGCATTGATAGTGGCATCCACTTATTACCAGCAGTTTGGAAGGGCCGTTTATTTTTATTTTGGCCAACCTTCCATGAAAAAATTATCGAAAAGGAAAATAACGACAACCTGGAAAGAACAGCTTCAAAAAAAATTAAAGATTTGGCTCCGGAAAAATATTGGGAGATCAAGCTTTCTTACA
>CAZXHP010000081.1:0-15573 GCA_964639655.1 uncultured Mariniphaga sp. | reverse complement strand
ACACTTCCTTCGAGGCTGATTTGCAGTAACTTTTGCGCTTCAACTGCAAATTCCATGGGCAGCTTGTTCAGTACCTCCTTGGCGTAGCCATTCACAATCATTCCGATTGCCTTTTCGGTATCGATACCGCGCTGGTTGCAGTAAAAAATCTGGTCTTCCCCGATTTTTGAAGTGGTGGCTTCGTGTTCTACAATCGACGATTTGTTGCCCACTTCAATGTAGGGAAACGTGTGTGCACCGCAGGTATCGTTCAGCAGCAGCGAGTCACACTGCGAGAAGTTGCGTGAGTTGGTCGCTCCTGGCAACACTTTTACCAGTCCGCGGTACGAGTTGTCGCTTTTCCCTGCGGAAATCCCTTTGGAAACAATGGTACTTTTGGTGTTTTTGCCAATGTGAATCATTTTCGAGCCCGTATCGGCCTGCTGGTGGTTATTGGTCACCGCTACCGAATTGAATTCACCCACCGAGTTGTCACCCATCAGAATGCAACTCGGGTATTTCCAGGTAATGGCCGAACCGGTTTCCACCTGCGTCCAGCTTATTTTGGATGAAACACCGCGGCAAACACCACGTTTGGTCACGAAGTTGTATATCCCGCCTTTCCCGTTTTTATCGCCCGGGTACCAGTTTTGGACGGTAGAATATTTTACTTCGGCACGGTCGAGGGCGATGATTTCCACCACTGCCGCATGCAACTGGTTTTCGTCGCGCATAGGCGCCGTGCAGCCTTCCAGATAACTCACATAACTGTCTTTATCGCCAATAATCAGTGTGCGTTCAAACTGACCGGTATTGGCGGAGTTTATTCTGAAATAGGTAGATAACTCCATGGGGCACTTTACACCTTCGGGAATATAACAGAACGAACCGTCGCTGAAAACGGCCGAGTTGAGCGCTGCAAAAAAGTTGTCGGCCACAGGAACAGACTGACCGAGGTATTTCCGCACCAGGTCGGGGTGTTCCTGCAACGCATCGCTGAACGAACAGAAAATGATGCCCTGCTCCGCCAAAACTTCTTTGAACGTGGTTTTTACCGAAACACTGTCGAGCACAGCATCTACTGCTACGCCGGCCAGATGCTTCTGCTCTTCCAGCGGAATGCCCAGCTTGTTGAACGTTTCCAGCAATTCGGGATCCACTTCGTCCAAACTTTTCAGTGTCGGCTTTTTCTTCGGCGCCGCATAATAACTGATGTTCTGAAAATCGATGGGGGGCACCTTCAGATATGCCCAGTCGGGCATTTTCATTTTTTGCCATTTCCTGAAAGCATCCAGCCTGAATTCGAGCATAAAATCAGGCTCGTTTTTCTTTTCCCAAATCGTACGGATAACATCTTCATTTAAACCCCGATCAATAATATCGGTTTCAATATCAGAGTAAAAACCGTACTTGTATTCGCTTTGTGTTACTTCTGCTAATATTTTATCCTGGTCTGTCATTTTTTTAAACTTGTTTTGAATAAACAACAACCGTTTATCCAGACTGTTTACAAATAAATTGCAAAGATATAAAAGTATAGGTAATTTTGTCGCGGAAATAATTGATTAAAATACCATTTTATCCTTTATTAACAATGAGTAAAGACAAAAAACAAACCAGGATAGCCGAGCTGGGCGAATTTGGACTGATTGACCGGCTGACACAACATATTCAGTTAAAAAATAAAAGTACACTGAAAGGTGTGGGCGACGATGCTGCCGTGCTCAGTTACGGCAATAAGTGTGTGGTTTTTTCCACCGACTTGCTTACCGAAGGCGTGCATTTTAACCTGATGTATGTTCCGCTGAAACATTTGGGTTACAAGTCGGTGATTGTGAACCTGTCGGATATTTATGCCATGAATGCGCGTCCGACACAAATTACGGTGAACCTGGCTTTGTCGAACAAGTTTTCGGTGGAGGCGGTGGAGGAGTTGTACTCGGGAATTTACCAGGCCTGCGAAAACTATGGTGTGGATTTGATAGGCGGCGATACTACAAGTTCGCTCACCGGACTGACCATAAGCATCAGTGCACTGGGAGAAGCACGTCCGGAAGACCTGGTGTACCGCAGTGGGGCCAAGCCGGGCGATTTGCTTTGCGTTTCGGGCGATTTGGGTGGCGCTTACATGGGCCTCCAGCTTTTGGAGCGTGAAAACGAGGTGTTTAAAGTGAATCAGGATATGCAACCGCAACTGCAGGGGTACGATTATATTCTGGGGCGGCAACTGAAACCCGAGGCCCGCGGCGATGTGGTTGCAGCTTTTGGGAAACTGAAAATAAAACCCACTTCGATGATAGACATTTCCGACGGGCTTTCTTCCGAAATCCTGCACCTGTGTAAAAATTCCAGAACCGGCTGTAACCTGTTCGAAGAAAAGGTGCCCATGGATTTGCAAACCAAAAAAATGGCCGAAGAGATGAACATCAATCCGCTGGTTGCTGCACTAAACGGCGGCGAAGATTACGAACTGCTTTTTACGCTTTCACCCGGAGATGCCGAAAAAATTAAAAACGACCCTGATTTTACAATAATTGGTGAAATTACCGAATTTGCCGAGGGTGCGAATCTGCTGACCGCAGGTGGTTCGAAAATAGAGTTGCAGGCGCAGGGTTGGGAGCATGGGAAGTCGTACTAAAATCCCAGCCCCACGTGCACACCCATTGAAAAGTGCGCTACATCTTTGTCGAATCCGAACCCACCCATGGGACCGACGTGAAATTTTCCGACATTAAATTCATAAACCGCTTCGGTGTGAAAGGCCGGCTTTCGTTCCTTTTCTCCGTCATGCGTTGTGAAAAGAATTCCCGGCCCGGCATTCACCGACAACTGTTTTAGCGGATGATAGTTTACCAGCAAATTAATCCCGTTGTGTTGGTGTTCGTCAAAAATAGTTTCAAAGCCCAATCCCAGACCCCAGCGGTTTTGATGGCCAAACTGCCGGATAAAGTGAACATGAACGCCGGGTGCAAATTGTGATTCGCTTTTGAGGTAGGTCGCTGCGCCTCCAATTCCAACATGGTAATTATGGAGGTCGGTATGATGGTGATGTTCGTGGTTATGGTTGTTTTGAGCCGGAGTTAAATTGGATAAAAACACCAGTAAACCTGCGATAAGTATATGTTTCATTCTCGATAAAAATCAGTTTATGGGAACAGCCTTCCCAAAAAAAATCCCTTACAAAACAGTAATTTTGAAGTTTGGTTTGAAAGAGAATTACGAAACCGGAAAGGCGCCGGGCTTTAGTCAGGGAAGTATCCGCGGATGATGCCTCTTTTCGAATCTTTAACGAATAGCAGTATCTCGTCGCGTTCCTGAGTAGCTGGCATTTCAGCTTCTATGATTTCGACAGCCTGTGCCGTATTCAGCCCTTTCTGGTAAATGTAGCGGTAAATATCCTGTATCTCGGTAATTTTTTCGTTGGAATAGTTCCGGCGTCTTAATCCGATTGAATTGATCCCCACATAGGAGAGCGGTTCACGGCCGGCTTTAATAAATGGCGGAACATCTTTGCGTACCAGCGATCCGCCGGCAATCATAACATGCGTTCCTATGCGGCAGAACTGATGAATTGCAGTCATACCTGAAATAATGGCCCAATCTTCGACAATTACTTCGCCTGCCAGTTGGGTGTTGTTTACCAAAATTACATTGTTTCCCACTTTACAATCGTGGGCAATGTGCACATACGCCATAATTAAACAGTTGTTCCCTACCGTGGTTTTTCCGCGTGCGGCAGTGCCTCGGTTCACGGTAACAAATTCCCTGATGGTGGTGTTATCGCCAATTTCCACAGTGGAATATTCCCCTCTGAATTTTAAATCCTGGGGGATGGCGCCTAAAACGGCCCCTGGAAAGATAGTACAGTTTTTTCCAATTCGTGTTCCTGCCAAAATGGTGACATTAGAACCGATGCGTGTTCCTTCGCCAATTATCACATCACTTTCGATGGATACAAAAGGTTCAATTACAGCGTTTTCGGCAACTTTTGCATCGGGGTGAATATAAGCCAGTGGTTGTTTCATATCTTTGTTGAATCTGGATTAATTTTCTGTTTGTTTTACAATCTGGGCCATAAATTCGCCTTCGGCAACAATTTTACTGCCCACGTAGGTAACACCCTTCATTGTGGCAATGCCTCGTCTGATGGGTGAGGTTAATGCTACCTTGAATATAAGTGTATCGCCCGGAACTACTTTTTTCCTGAATTTTACGTTGTCAATCCGGATAAAATAGGTCGAATATTTTCCTTCGAGTTTACACAATACCAGTAACCCTCCGGTTTGAGCCATCGCTTCGATGAGCAGAACCCCGGGCATAACCGGTTCATCGGGGAAATGCCCCTGGAAAAAAGGTTCGTTGTGGGTAACGTTTTTAATGCCTATTACTTCTGAATCGGTAATGGACAGTACTTTGTCAACCATTAAAAACGGATAGCGGTGGGGTAAATATTCTTTTATCTGAAGGGTGTCGAGCAACGGTGTGGCATCGGGATCGTATTCCGGGGCAGCGGCCTTGGTTTTTTCCCATGCATCTTTCAGGGCCTGTGCAAAAATAGTGTTGGGCCTGTGGCCGGGTTTCGAGGCAATTATCCGGCCTTTAATGCGTTTGCCGCACAGTGCCAGGTCTCCAATCACATCGAGCAGTTTGTGACGTGCACATTCGTTGTCGAAATGTAAATTCAGGTTGTTTAAAATACCCTGAGGTTTCACTTCAACTTTGTCGTGATGGAATAATTCAGCCAGACGATCCAACTCTTCCTGGCTCACCTCTTTGTCGATTATTACAATGGCATTGTTTAATTCACCCCCTTTTATCAGGTTATTGTTCAGCAGAAATTCCAGTTCGTGCAAAAACACAAATGTACGGCACCCTGCAATTTCCTGTTTAAAACGGCTGATGGAATCGAGCGTGGCAAACTGGTTGTTAAGCACTCTCGATTTGAATGAAATCATCACATTCAGCCGGTAATCGTCATCGGGAAGGGCTACAATATGCGCATCCGATTTTTCATCGTAGATTTCAACTTTTTCCTGAATTTCGAAGTACTCCCGCTCGGCCTTTTGTTCAACGATACCCGCCTTTTCAATGGCTTCCACAAAATATTTGGAGCTGCCGTCCATAATGGGCGCCTCCTCGTTATTCACCTCGATGAGCACGTTGTCGAGGTCCATTCCTACAAGGGCAGCAAGTGCATGTTCGATGGTGCCGATTCTTGCACCGTCTTTTTCGAGCAGTGTTCCGCGGGAGGTATCTACAACCAGATCGACATCGGCATCGATAACCGGTTGATTTTTCAGATCGACGCGCTTAAATTTAAAACCGTGATTTACCGGTGCCGGTTTAAAATTCATGGTTACATTTACCCCGGTGTGTAACCCTTTCCCTTCAATTTTGAATGAATTTGCTAATGTTTTCTGTTTTACCACCATGTCTGTAAATTACTTTGAACCGGCTGATTTTGCCTGTTTCAAGGATTCAACATCTTTTTGGAGCTGTATAAATTCTTCGCGGAGTTTGGGCAGGTTCCGGATAATCGTATATGTTTTAAGGGCCTCTTTATAATTCACTGCCGGAGACGACAGTACAATTTCGTTGTCTTTAATGGATTTACTCACACCCGATTGCGCGCCAATCTGTACATTATTGCCAATGGTAAGGTGGCCGGCAAGACCAACCTGACCTGCAAATTTACAGTTTTTTCCCACCTTGGTGGTTCCGGCCATTCCGGTTTGGCCTGCAATAACGGTGTTTTCACCAATTTCGCAGTTGTGTGCTATTTGTACCAGGTTGTCGATTTTTGCTCCTTTACGGATAATTGTAGAACCGAAAGTGCCACAATCGATGGCTGTATTTGCGCCGATTTCCACATTATCCTCAAGAATAACATTTCCAATTTGCGGAATTTTTTTGTAGGTACCGTCGGCTTGCGGTGCAAACCCAAACCCGTCGGAGCCAATTACACAGCCTGCATGCAAAATGCAGTTATTACCGACAACCGTGCCGTCGTAAATTTTTACGCCAGCGTAAACGATGCAGTTTTCGCCGATGGTTACATTATCGCCAATAAATACCTGTGGAAAAATTTTTGAATCTTTTCCAACTTTTGCATGTCGGCCAATGCTTGTAAACGCACCAATGTAAACATCGGTTCCAATGGCTGCAGTTTCATGTATCGAAACCTGCGATTCAATTCCCCGGCGGGTATTTTGCTGTGTTTGTACATATAAGTCGAGCAGCGAGGCAAAAGCCTGGTAGGCATCATCGACCCTTATAAGCGTAGCCTTTACGTCTGATTTGGGCTTAAAAGATCGGTTCACCAATACAATGGATGAACTTGTGCTGTAAATATAGTTTTCGTATTTCGGATTGGCCAGAAAAGAGAGTGTTCCGGGTTGCCCCTCCTCAATTTTCGATACGCCAGATACTTTGACATTACCGTCTCCAACCACTTCACCGTTCAGAAACGAAGCAATGTCGGTAGCTTTAAATTCCATTCATCATTTTTTTTGCGATGCAAATATAGGTTTAAACTAATTAATGTCCAATTCTTTTGGATAGCATACAAAATATTTTCGTACTGTTTTGGTTAAAACCGAGAGGTTTATGTCAGAAGCTTTTCCCATATCTTTTACTTTTCCGTTTTTTAAAAGTATTTTAATATTTTCGGTATGCCGGTTATAGGCACTATTGGTAATTTCTCCGGTCATAAGCAAATAGGGAGATAGCTGCGCATCGCGGGTAATTTCCCTGGTAATTTGCCGGAGTATCTTTTCCTGTCTTTTTTTTGAAACGGGTTTATCGGTCAGTTTTACCCTGAATAATTTCCGGTTTATGAGGTTTTGCGAAAGTTTTGAAAGTACGGGGTCGGTATGCGATTGCCACTCTTTCACCGAAGATAAAATGTCGTTATCGTCGAGTTGTGCATACCAGTCGAGCACATTTTTCCCGTTTGCCGAAATGTTTTGAGAAAAATCATCGTGCGAAAAACTATTGTCCAGGAATATTTTCAGGGTGGGAGTGGTGAATAAATATTCGCCTTTTGCCCAAAGTTCTTTGGCACGTTTTAACACACCAATCAGCAGAAATTCGGCTGAAACCACCGTTTTATGCAGGTAAACCTGCCAATACATCAGCCGGCGGGCAATCAAAAATTTTTCAATCGAATAAATGCCTTTGTAGTCAACAGCCAGCTGATCGTTCCAAACAGTTAACATTTTAATAATACGGTCGATGCCCACAATTCCTTCGGCCACACCGGTAAAAAAGCTGTCGCGACTCAGGTAGTCCAGGCGGTCCATATCGAGCTGACTGGCGACCAGTTGATGCAGAAACTGTTTTTTGTACTGGTTGTTGAAAATTTTGATGGCCAGACTCAGTTGCCCGTCAAATTGCCGGTTGAGCTCGTGCATCATCAGCAGGGAAATGGTTTCGTGCGGAATTTCTGCCAGTGTATTTTCCAGAACATGCGAAAACGGGGCATGTCCAATGTCGTGCAGCAAAATGGCTACGGTTACCGCATCGGCTTCTTCATCGGTAATCTCATGTCCTTTGAGCCGTAAAACTGAAATGGCTTGCCGCATCAGATGACTGGCACCAAGCGCATGCTCGAACCGTGAGTGATTGGCGCCGGGATAAACCAGAAACGAAAGGCCGAGTTGTTTAATGCGTCGTAAACGCTGCATATAGGGATGTTCAATCAGATCGAACACCAGTTCCGACTGAAGATTGATAAACCCAAATACCGGATCGTTAATTATTTTCTTCTTGTTGATGAAATAATCGGTCACTTGTTTTCTTTTATTCAGCGGCTAAAAATACAAAAGTTTAATTAATTCGCTTTAAGGCGTTTATCAACTACTCTATTTTTTGTTTTTCAGGAAGAAATTACTATTTTTGCGCAGATTTTTCAGAAAACCTGAAATAGGGGACCGGAGGTTCCCTATTTTGTTACTGGTAAATATGGTGAACAAGCTGAAAATAGTGGAATTGGTGAAGGAAAAGCTCGATGAAAAAGCGTTTCTGGTTGACGTACAGGTGAGCGCATCCAATGTCATCAAAGTGTTTATTGACAGTTTCGACGGCCTTTCCATCGACCGCTGTGTGGAAATCAGCCGGCACCTGGAAAATAACCTCGACAGGGACCGGGAAGATTTTGAACTGCAGGTTTCTTCACCGGGTTTATCGGAAAGTTTCAGGGTGAAAGAGCAATACCTGAAAAATGAAGGGCGGGACGTGGAAATTGTAACCACCGACGGTACAAAACGTACAGGGCTTTTGAAAAAGGCCGGCGCCGGTTTTATTGTACTTGAAACATCCACCCGTGAAAAGGTGGAAGGACACAAGAAAAAACAGTTGGTTGTGAATGAACACCACATAGAATACAGCGCTGTAAAAAGCGCAAAAGTTGTTGTTTCATTTAAATAAAAAGATTAGCAATGGAAAATATTAACCTTATCGATACTTTTGCCGAGTTCAAAGAGTTGAAGAACATCGACCGGGTGACCATGATGAGTGTGTTGGAAGATGTTTTTCGCAGTGTGCTGATAAAACAGTACGGTACCGACGAAAATTTCGATGTGATTATTAACATCGATAAGGGCGACTTTGAAATTTGGAGAAACCGTGAGGTTGTCGAAGACGATGAACTGGAAGATCCCAATCTGCAGATTTCCCTGAGTGAAGCCCAAAAGATTGACAGCGATTACGAAGTGGGCGAAGAGGTGACCGACGAGGTGAAATTGATCGATTTCGGACGTCGGGCCATTTTAAATCTTCGGCAGAACCTCGCCAGCAAAATTATGGAGCTGGAAAAAGACAATATTTACGGAAAATACAAAGATAAAATTGGCGATATTGTTACCGGGGAAGTTTACCAGGTCTGGAAAAAGGAAATTCTGATTCTCGACGACGAAGGAAACGAACTTATTCTTCCCAAACAGGAGCAGATTCCGTCAGACTATTTCCGTAAGGGCGACACCGTGCGCGCCATTGTTTACAAAGTGGAATTACGCAACAACAACCCGCTCATTATTTTATCACGCACTGCACCGGCATTCCTCGAGCGCTTGTTCGAACTGGAAATCCCTGAAATTTTCGACGGATTGATTACCATCAAAAAAATTGTTAGGGTTCCGGGTGAACGTGCTAAAGTTGCCGTTGAATCCTACGACGAACGCATCGACCCCGTTGGGGCTTGTGTAGGGATGAAAGGTTCCCGTATTCATGGAATCGTTCGCGAGTTGAGGAATGAAAATATCGATGTGATTAATTTCTCAGCCAACACGCAGTTGTACATTAAACGCGCACTGAATCCGGCAAAAATTAATAACATCAAAATCAACGAAGAGGAAAAAAGAGCGGAAGTGTACCTGAAACCCGAGGAAGTTTCGCTGGCAATAGGGAAAGGCGGATTGAACATCAGGCTGGCAAGCCAGTTAACCGGTTACGAAATTGACGTTTACCGCGAAATGGAAGAAGACGACGATGATGTAAACCTGGAAGAATTTGCCGATGAAATTGAAAGCTGGGTTATAGATGCACTGAAAGCCATCGGTTGCGATACGGCAAAAAATGTGCTGAATATTCCTCGGAATGAGCTGATTAAACGAACCGATTTGGAAGAAGAAACAATCGACGATGTGCTGAAAGTGTTGAAGGCTGAGTTTGAGTAGGTAAAAATTAAACTTAATTTTAAACTACTCTGAAAGCTTTTGCCTAAACTTGCAGAGACTTTTTATATACAGGGTTAGAAAAGAAAATAAGATTATATGGCAGCAGGCAAGACAATAAGGCTTAGTAAACTTGCAAGAGAATTTAATGTGGGGATTCACACTATTGTGGATTTTCTGCATAAAAAAGGTTTTGACTACGATTCGAACCCGAATACGAAGATCTCGGAGGATGCTTTGGCATTGCTGGAAAAAGAATACAAAGTAGATTTAAATCTGAAAAAAGAGTCTGAAAAAATAATTCTGAAAAGTCACAGGCCAAAACAGGAAGTAATTACTATCGAAAACAAACCCTCTGAAGATATTGAAGAGGATTTTGAAGAAGAAGAGGAGGAGTACGAAGAAACCCCCCAAGTAATATCTAAAAAAACCCCTGCTCCCGAGGCGAAAAAGAAAGAAGAAGAAGCGCCGCCCGAAAAACCGAAACCTGAAGATAAAATCAAAGTTGTAGGAAAGGTAGATTTGGAAAGCCTGAAAAAACCTGCCAAAAAGGTTGAAAAAGCTGAACCTGAAAAAACGGATATTCAACCCAAAGAAAAACCTCCGAAAGAAGAAAAGCCGCAGAAAGCTGAAAAAGGTGAAAAACCCGATGAGCCTGCAAAACCCGCTGAAAAACAAAAGGAAAAACCCCAGCCTGAAGTAGCTCCCGAGCCGGAAGCCGAGGCGGAAAAAGAACACAAAAAAAACGAAGAAGAAATAATTGAAACCGAAGTTCCAAAAGTGGATGAACTCAAAGTGGTCGGAAAAATCGACCTTGATTCGCTGAATCAGAAAACCCGGCCCGCAAAAAAATCGCGAAAAGAACGCGAAAAAGAACGAAAAGAGCGCAGAAGGCAAAAAGCTGTTCCGGCAAAGGCCGAAGAACAGGCTGCCAGGAAATCAACCGAAAAAACTTCCGAAAAAGAAGAAGAGCTAATCAAAGCCAAAGCCGGAAAGCTCAATGGGCCGACAGTAGTTGGAAAAATTGATTTGCCCGAGAAAAAAGCAGGGTCGCAAAAAGAATCATCCGATTCGTCCTTCAGGAAAAAACGCCGGAAAAGAATTAAAGAATCGGGTAGAGTTAAATTCGAAGATAAACAAGGGGAAAAGGGCAGGAGCGACCAAAAATCCCCCAAAGTTTCCGGAAAAAGGAAAAAATTGCAGCTTAAAAAAGAGGTGGACGAGGAAGAAGTTCAAAAACAGATTAAAGATACACTGGCACGTCTGACCTCAAAAGGAAAATCGAAAGGCTCGAAACACCGGCGCGACAAAAGGGCTGCCGCCAGCGAAAAGGCGCAGGCCAATATGGAAAAACAAAACCAGGAGAAAAAAATACTGAAAGCAACCGAGTTTGTTTCGGTGAGCGAACTGGCCAATATGATGAATGTAAATGTAAACGAAATTATTTCATCGTGTATGAGCCTGGGGCTTTTTGTTTCCATTAACCAGCGCCTCGATGCAGAAACGCTTTCCATTGTGGCCGAAGAGTTTGGATACAAGGTTGAATTTGTTAGCGCCGATCTTCAGGAGTCGTTTGAAAAAGAAGAAGATGAAGAAGAAGATTTGAAACCTCGCCCGCCAATTGTAACGGTAATGGGACACGTTGACCACGGAAAAACTTCATTGCTCGACTACATCAGAGACACCAACGTTATTGCCGGAGAAGCAGGAGGTATTACCCAGCATATTGGCGCATACCACGTGAGCCTGGAAGACGGGCGTGAAATTACCTTCCTCGATACGCCCGGCCACGAAGCTTTTACAGCCATGCGTGCCCGCGGTGCCCAGGTTACCGATATCGCTATTATTATTGTAGCTGCCGACGATAACGTGATGCCACAAACTGTAGAGGCCATTAATCACGCTTCCGCAGCAGGTGTACCCATCGTTTTTGCCATCAACAAAATCGATAAACCCGGAGCAAATCCGGACCGGATTAAAGAAGAACTGGCCAATATGAATTATCTGGTGGAAGAGTGGGGGGGCAAATACCAGTCGCAGGATATTTCTGCCAAACAGGGTCAGGGTATCGAGGACCTGCTTGAAAAGGTATTGCTGGAAGCAGAATTGCTCGAACTCAAAGCGAATCCCGACAGAAGAGCAGTGGGAACGGTTATCGAATCGACCCTCGACAAAGGGCGCGGTTACGTAGCTACTGTTTTGGTTGAAAACGGAACCTTAAAAGCCGGCGATATTGTTTTGGCCGGTCAGTATTTCGGTCACGTAAAAGCCATGTTTAACGAAAGAAACCAGCGTATCGATTCGTCCGGACCTGCCGAACCGGCAATTATCCTCGGTTTGAACGGAGCGCCGCAGGCCGGTGATAAGTTCAACGTAATGGAAAATGAACGCGACGCACGCAACATTTCCAATAAACGGGAACAGCTCGCACGCGAGCAGGGACTTCGTACGCAGAAACATATTACGCTTGATGAAATCGGACGTCGTATTGCCATCGGTAACTTCCAGGAACTGAACCTGATTGTTAAAGGCGATGTGGACGGTTCCATCGAAGCCCTTTCCGATGCGTTGATAAAATTGTCAACCGAAGAGATTCAGGTGAACATTAAACACAAAGCAGTGGGGCAGATTTCAGAATCGGACATCCTGCTGGCTGCTGCATCCGAAGCCATTGTTATCGGTTTCCAGGTACGCCCGTCATTAAGTGCGCGGAAGCTGGCCGAAAAAGAACAGATCGATATTCGGTTGTATTCGATTATTTACGACGCGATAAACGAAATTAAAGCGGCAATGGAAGGGATGCTTTCACCCGATATTAAGGAGGAAATAACCGGTACCGCAGAGGTGCTCGAAATTTTTAAGGTTACCAAAGTGGGAACAGTTGCGGGTTGTATCGTCCGGGATGGAAAAATTGGACGGAACTCAAAAATCAGGGTCATTCGCGACGGTATTGTGATATACACCGGAACACTGGGGTCGCTGAAACGTTTTAAAGACGATGTGAAAGAGGTGAAAAACGGCTATGAATGCGGGCTGAATATCGAAAACTTTAACGACATAAAAGTGGGCGACCATGTGGAAGCATTCCAGGAAGTTGAAGTGGCCAAGCAGCTGTAATTTTCGAGTTATTAACATCAGGCATTTCATTAATAGATAGAAATTCCCGTCCGCTAAACCACCCGTTTTTGTAGTTTTGAGGAAAACTCAGAAAAATGAAGCGAAACCTGATAGTCGTTGGTCTGTTTATTTTGGCGGTGGCCGGAGCATATTTTTTTCTGGCCAGAGAAAATAATCCGTTTGTAAGAGACACCTCTGTTTACAGGGCTGTTCCGGTTTCTGCGCCTTTCTTTTTCGAATTAAGTTCTGTTCGCGGTATCCCCGAAGAAATCAGTATTGTACAGGAACTAAAAAATGCCCAAATAGGAAACGAGTGGTTTGCGTTTTTAAATCAGGCAGACTCGCTGATTGAAATAACTGACGGTCTTCCCCGGAACCTGCGAAACAGTCCGTTTTTGCTGGCGTACGGAATTGCCGGAAGAAACGAATTGGTACCGCTTATTATTACAAGGGCCGAATCGAATAGTCGTCAAAATGCTTTGGAGCAATTTATCCGCACTTTATATCCGCCCGGTGAATACCATTATACAACCCGTGAATACGGCAAACATCAGATTCATGAAATTACCGGCAGGGCAAGCCGGGAAATCCTCTTTTTTTCATTTGCCGACGATTTGTTGCTCGCCAGTTCACGTGCCATTATTATCGAGCAGGTTATCCGCCAGCTTTCAACGCAGGGCGTGTTGAAGAATCCTTATTTTCTGAGTGTAAATAAAACCGCCGGCAATCAGAACGTTTCGGTTTACATCAATCATACCTGGATAAACAGTTTTTTTGCCGGTATTTTAAACCGAACCTCTGTTGAAAAAGTCGATGAATTTGGCGCTACTTCGCGCTTTCAATATGCGTTAAAAGCAGAGAAATTCCGGGATTTTGCAGTCTGGAGCGAGCTCGGATTCCGGTTTAACGAAACCCACTTGTTATTAACCGGAAACTCTGCAGCCGATGATTCTTTGAATCATTTTTTATCGGTTTTTAACGATCAGCAACCCGTTCGAACCCGTGCCGAAGAGGTTTTACCCGGGAATACTTCATTTTTCTGCGCTTACTCCTTTTCGGCAAAAAATGCTTTTTTTGAGCGATTGGAGGAATTTTACATGCATTCTCCGGCTTATTATCATCGCGAAGAAAGAATGAAACGGTTCGATCGTGGTTTCAGGGCCAACACCCGGAACGTGTTTCAGGATATGGTAAAAGACGAGGTAATTGTGGCGGCAACAACCATCCCGGTAAACCCGGCGAATAAAACAACTTATCTTATTGTACAAACCCAAAACCGTTCGGGTGCTGAGGAACAGCTGAAAAAATTGCTTGCAAATTATGCCGCCCGCAACAATTTACAACTGCAGGATATGTTTACCGAATTTGCAGCAGAAAATGGTACAACCTATCCGGTCTGTCAATTTCCTTACCCGTCGTTTCCGGGGTTGTGGCTGGGCAGTCCGTTTGACATGGCAGAAACAAAGTTTGCTGCTTTTTATGACGACTGTCTGGTGTTTTCAAATACCGAACAGGGCATTCACGATTATTTACGCCACAGAATTAACGGCGCAACACTCGCACGCGACAGCCGGTATCAACGGTTCAGCCAGAGTACCCAGGGAAAGGCAAATATTAAAGTTTTTACCGACGTAAACAGAATATTCAGCCTGCGCCACGAAATTTTTACAACGGATTTTGTAAAGCAGATCGATGCAAGAGAAGAAAACATTCGCCGGTTCGGGAGGGTTTGCTGGCAGGTGCAGCACGACAAAGGTTTTTATAAAAATCACCTTGCGGTTGGTTACCGCGAAGATTTGGCGGATGAGGCCCAAACCACCTGGCAAAGCGAAATTGGAAATAATGTGGCAACCAAACCTCAGATTGTTCTAAACCATAACGATCCCTCTAATCGCGAAATTATTTTTCAGGATACGCAGAACAACCTTCATCTGGTTGCGCACACAGGAAAAATGCGCTGGACTGCTCCGCTTTCCGGACCTATTCTTGGCGAAATAAAACAGGTGGATTATTACAAAAACGGGAGGTTGCAGTACCTTTTTAATACGAAAGAAAAAATGTACCTCATCGACCGTAATGGCAATAATGTGGCTCATTTTCCTGTCACCCTGAAATCGCCGGCAACCAACGGGGTGAATGTGTTCGATTACCACAACAACCGCGATTACCGCTACTTTGTGGCCGGTGAAGATAAAAGGATTTATGCCTACAATACAGCCGGAGAAATTGTAACCGGGTGGAAGTTTGACCGGACACAATCTGATGTTACAACACCCGTTCAGCATTTCAGGGTAAATGGAAACGACTACATTGTTTTTAAAGACGAAACGAACATCTATATTCAGGACCGCCAGGGCGAAACCCGCGCTTCGGTGAATAATCGTTTCAACAACAGCAGTAATCCTCTGTTTTTGAGTTCGGTTGGAGCACCGAGAATTGTTGCTACCGAAGCAAATGGCAAAGTTTTTTACATCTGTTTTGACGGAAAGGTGGAAGAAAAGAAAACAGCGCGGTTTAGCGAAAACCATTTTTTTACGGTAGATGATTTAGACGGAAACGGCATCGCTGATTTTATTTTTGTGGATGGAAATGAACTGACTGTTTTGGATGAAAACGGGAAAAAGTTGTTCAACAAAAAACTGGACAAGCCGATTGATCATCAACCAAATATTTACACTTTTGCGGCCGATTTGAAAAAAGTTGGAGTTACAGATGCCACTTCAAACCGCATCTACCTTTTTAATCCCGATGGTAAGCTGCACACTGGTTTTCCGCTGCAGGGAAACAGTGAATTTACCATTGGAAA
>CAZXHP010000080.1:0-15581 GCA_964639655.1 uncultured Mariniphaga sp. | reverse complement strand
CGAAAAATTGACTTTCGACGGATTTCAACATCGAACCGCCCGGGTCAACGAAGCGATAAGGCTTATACTATTGATAAACAACAAATTACGAGGCAAAAAAAATGGGGCAAATCGCAAAAAATTTGATTTGTCCCATGAGGTGAACTTGGAGGGACTCGAACCCCCAACCTCCTGATCCGTAGTCAGGTGCTCTATCCAATTAAGCTACAAGTCCCTGTTTTAAAGCGGTGCAAATATAATACTTTTTGCCTGACATGGAAAAACTTTACCGGTACTTTTCCATTTTATCGTCAATTGTTACTGTTTTGTGAAAATCGACCTGAATTTTAAGGTTGGTCAGCATCCGTTCAGTGCCGGCCATGTTGCACGCCTGGTGCACGGTTTCGAGTAAGCCGTGCAGTTCTTCAAAAGTACACTCCACCACCGTTTCAAACGGACAAACCTGGTAGTTGAAGCCCGTTTTCTGAATGGCCTCAATGGCCCGGTCCACCAACTCATATTTCAGTTGACCATCTGCCTCGGGCAAAACCTGAATGGCCACATTAATTTTCCTCTTCTTCCAGTCCATCCGGCAATTGCTGATTAGTTTGTTTATTTATTATGTCAAAAATTTCATTCCGCGACAAAACCTTCACATTGGTAATAATCATATCTTCCTCCAAAAAATTCCCATACTGGTTGCACTCTTCCACCACGTTACTAAATACCTGTTTAATATCTGCACTAACAGGCAGCAAAACCAAAGAAGTACAAAAGCCCTCTGAAAAATCGATGGACTCAAATTCCCCGTCCTCCTGCTTCAGCCCGAAAATCAGTTCGTCTTTAACCAGTTTTTGTTGTGTTTTTGTCAGCATTTCATTTCGGTTACGGTTGATAAAAACTAAGTAATACCGCAGTTTTTTTCCTTTACCCCCCAGTCCTGTCGAAATAAAAAACTGTTGTTCGTCGAGTAATGAGGTTTGAAGCAGCATGCGATTTTCCTGAAGTGCAAGCACGGCCCAACCTCTTATCGCCGGGTCGGCTTCTTTCAAAAATTTTTCCAGCGTTCGGTAAGCCTTTACATCATCCATCCCGGCCAGTCCGATGAGAATTTCTTTTTTCCGGTCAGTATCGGTGCCGGATTCAAAAAGCTCTTCTGCAAATTCAAGATAATCCGTTTCTTCCTCCTCTTCCCTTACTTTTTTTGACAGTTCAAAATATTTCATCTGAACCTGCAGGTCAATCTGCTCTTCCAGAATATTAAAATTCCCGGGCAAATCTTCAAAAATCTTTTGAATGTCGCTATAAAATTCTTCGTCTTTCATTCAATACAATTGAATGGCAAAAATAAACAGAACTTATTACATTAAGAAATGAGACAGAAGTTTAATCTGTTTTATTTAAAGGGAATTTAAATATCTTTGCGTGCTTGTTTTTAATTGATTTAAATAAAAAGAAGAAGGGCTGACCGATTGTGAAGTTGAGCGAGGTAAAATACCAGGAAACAGTTATTATTACAAAAATACTTGGACACGGATCGTTTCGCCGGAGAATCTCAGAAATGGGATTTGTTAAGGGAAAAGCGGTGAAAGTGATTAAAAGTGCTCCGTTTAAAGGTCCCATCGAATTTAAAATTCTGGATTACAATGTATCGTTGCGAAAGTCGGAAGCCGATCGCATCGAAGTGGTTCCTGTAAACGAATTCGACCTCAAAAAAAATGGCAGTTACGAAGGGGTAATCGACCGGAAAATTCAGCTCGAAAACCAATCGGAACGAACCCGTACCATCAACATCGCCCTGGTGGGAAATCCCAATTGCGGAAAAACCAGTTTATTTAATTTCATCTCGAAATCGAAAGAAAAGGTGGGAAATTACAGCGGGGTGACCATCGATGTAAAAAAGGCCACGCTAAAGGCGAAAGGTTACCTGTTTAATTTTTTCGATCTACCCGGAACTTACAGCCTCACTGCGTATTCCAACGAAGAAATTTTTGTGCGGGAATTCATTTACGAAAAAACGCCGGACATTGTGATTAATGTAGTTGACTCCACCAACATCGAGCGCAACCTCTTTCTTACCACGCAACTCATCGACATGGACCTGCGTATCGTTTGTGCATTGAACATGTACGATGAACTGGAGCGAAAAAAAATTCAGTTCGATTACGACGCACTCTCGAAAATGCTGGGCATTCCGTTCATTCCTACAATCAGCTCGAAGGGAATTGGACTGGATAACCTGATTGACAAGGTGATTGAAGTTTTCGAAGGGCGGGACAAAATTACGCGCCATGTGCATATCAATTACGGAAAAGATTTGGAAGCATCTATCCGGAAAATCAGAGAAAAAGTTAGAGAGGACAAACCTGTTACCGATAAAATTTCATCGCGGTTTCTGGCTTTAAAAATGCTGGAAAAAGATCCGCACATTAATGACTTACTCGCCGGTTATTCCAATTACACTGAAATTAAGGATACTACCGACCGGGAAGTAAAAAAAATTGAATCGTTATACAATGAACAAAGCGAAACTGTTATTACCGATGCCAAATATGCCTTTATTGCAGGAGCGCTAAAGGAAACCTTCAGCAACCCGCTCAGGGAAAAGAAAACCAACTCGGAAAAAATTGACCAAATCCTGACCCATAAATATTTAGGGTTTCCCATTTTTACTGTCATTTTATTTGTGATGTTTTATGCCACGTTCAGCCTTGGAGCCTCCCCTATGGGCTGGATTGACAAGGGTATTCTTGCGCTGAATAATTTTACAGCAGCGCTGATGCCTGCAGGCATGTTAAATGATCTGATAACCGGTGGTATTATAAGCGGGGCTGGTAGTGTGCTGGTTTTCCTTCCCAATATTCTTATCCTCTTTTTCTTTATTTCCCTGCTGGAAGAATCGGGCTACATGGCACGGGCAGCTTTTATCGTCGATAACATTATGCACCGGTTTGGCCTGCATGGACGCTCGTTTATTCCTTTGGTAATGGGATTTGGCTGCAATGTGCCCGCTATTCTGGCTACGCGCTCCATGCGCAACCGCGGCGACCGGTTGCTCACCATGCTCATTGTGCCGTTTATGTCGTGCAGTGCCAGGCTGCCGGTTTATATTCTGATTATATCGGCATTTTTTGTAAAATTCCAGGCACTTATTTTAATTGTAATTTACGCAGTTGGAATTGTGTTCGCATTTTTAACTGCACAAATGCTGAACAAAACGGTTTTCAAAAATAAAGAGACCCCTTTTGTAATGGAATTACCGTCGTACCGAATGCCAACCCTGCGTAACATCGTTTACCACATGTGGGACAAAACACAACACTACCTAAAAAAAATCGGGACCATTATCCTGCTTGGCGTTATAATTATTTGGGCACTGGGGTACTTTCCCCGGAAATCGGAGCAGGCTGAGCGTTTTACACGACAATTGCATGCCATCGAAATGAACACGGAACTCTCCAACACCGAAAAAGAAGCAATACGCGCTGAAGTGCAACAGTCAATGGAAGCCGACAGGCTGGTCAACTCGTATCTGGGGCGTATTGGTGCATGGATTGAACCGGCAATGCGTCCGCTGGGATTCGACTGGAAAATGAGCATTGCACTGGTTGCCGGGTTGCCGGCGAAAGAAATTATAGTGAGTACCATGGGAGTTTTGTACCAAAGCGGCCCGGAAGATTCAACGGTAAACCTGCAATATAAGTTACAAAATGAAGAGTACCCCAGTGGGAAACAACAGGGCGAAAAGGTATTTACTCTGCCGGCGGCTCTGGCTTTTCTTGTATTTATCCTGCTTTACTTTCCGTGTGTTGGCGTGGTGGCCACAATAAAAAACGAAGCCGGCTCGTGGAAATGGGCGGCGTTTGTGGTTTTATACACAACAACGCTGGCATGGGTTACGGCGTTTTTTGTATTTCAAATTACAACTCTTTTTTTGTAACGACTATGGCACAGGAAATTATTTCTTACAGCATTATTGCTTTTGCAGCCGGCCTGGCGATTTATAAAAGTTACAAAAAGCTGCGACGCGGGAAACGCATCAAATCAGCAGACAAAACAACCATCTCCGCAGTGAAAAAAAAGGCGTGTTCCGACTGTCTTGCAGAATGTGTTTTACGCGATGCACCTGAAAATTTCAGGGATGAAAACACTTCGCTGTGTGAACGGGATTTGAAAAAAATTAAATGTTCCTGAGGTTTCGGATGGTTGCTTTCGGATTTTCCGAACCAAACACAAAACTTCCGGCCACCAGCACATTGGCGCCCGCTTCAACCAGTTTTTTCCCCGTTTCGTAATTTACACCACCATCGACCTCAATCAGGCAATCGGCATTACTTTCCTGAATAAGTTTTTTAAGCTGCCGTACTTTTTTGTAGGTATGATGAATAAACTTCTGCCCGCCAAACCCCGGATTTACCGACATCAGAAGAACCATATCGAGCTCAGTAATTATATCTTCCAAAGCCGATACCGGTGTGTGCGGATTCAGGCAAACACTGGCTTTCATACCGTTTTCGCGGATATGGTTTACCGTGCGGTGCAGGTGCGGACACGTTTCAAAGTGGACGGTAAGCCATGAAGCTCCTGCTTCTGCAAAAGCTTCGATATAATTCTCCGGATTTACAATCATCAGATGAACATCCAGCGGTTTTTCCGCAACTTTTTTCACATGTTCAACAATGGGAATTCCAAACGAAATATTCGGAACAAACACGCCGTCCATGACGTCACAATGAATAAATTCGGCTTCGCTTTCATTGAGCATCCGGATTTCTTTTTCCAAATTATTGAAATCGGCTGCAAGAATTGAAGGTGCAATTTTTGGTTTTATCATAATAGAAAACTATTGTCCAAGGTAGGCTTTCAGTAATCGGTTGCGGTATTGGTTTCTCAGTTTTTTTATTGCTTTTTCTTTTATCTGGCGAACGCGTTCGCGGGTAAGTCCAAATTCATCGCCAATCTCTTCCAGTGTATGCGGAGAAATACCGTTAAGTCCAAAATAGTAACGCAAAATTTCAGCTTCCCGGTCTCCCAGCGTAGCGAGTGAGCGTTCAATCTCTTTTCGTAATGAATTGTTAATCAACCCGGAATCAGGACTCGGCGACTCCTCGTTCAGCATCACATCGTACATATTATTTACTTCTTCATCGCGCAGCGGCGCATCCATCGAAACATGCACATTGGAAAAATTCATGGACTCTTCAACCAGCTCAGCGCTCGATTCCATCATGTCCGCCACCTCGTCTATTGTCGGGTCGCGCTGATATTCCTGCTCGAGCTTGTTAAACGTTTTGTTGATTTTGTTGATGGAGCCTATTTTATTGAGAGGAAGGCGCACAATTCGCGCTTGCTCGGCCAGGGCCTGCAAAATAGACTGCCGAATCCACCAAACCGCATACGAAATAAATTTGAAGCCCCGGGTTTCATCAAAGCGCTCGGCTGCTTTAATCAGGCCAAGGTTTCCTTCATTGATTAAATCGGGTAAACTCAGCCCCTGGTTTTGGTATTGTTTCGACACAGAAACCACAAACCTGAGATTGGCTTTGATGAGTTGTTCCAAGGCATCGCGGTCGCCTTTTTTAATGCGTTTGGCTAATTCAACCTCCTTCTCTGCAGACAACAATTCAACCTTCCCAATTTCGTGCAAATACTTATCCAGTGACAAGGTGTCACGATTAGTTACCTGCTTGGTTATTTTCAGTTGTCTCATAAAGTTGGTTTTATCACAACAGGTTTAAAACATAAACTTCAAATAGAAATTAATCGGCTCAAAATTAATACAGTTTTTAAAACATTATACGAATTTTTAACTGTTTTGTTAGCAGAAACATAGATATTATAAAAATGTTCAGTTTCTCCTCAAATTATTCCAACCGGTACAGGTACTTTTTAAAGGCATAAAATTCTTTTTCCATGGAGATAATTTGCTTCTCACCTTTCATAAATTCGGCCAGTTTCGCAGGCAGCGGAACATTTCTGTTTCCCAAAACCTCTTCCACGGTTTCGGTAAATTTTGCGGGGTGAGCCGTTTCCAGGAAAACACCCGCCTGTTCCGGTTGAAGAAAATCTGCCAGTGCCATAAAACCACATGCACCGTGCGGATCGCACAAATAACCGGTTTGCTCAAACACATTTTTCAGGGTTTCCCTGATTTGGGCGTCGGAATAGCGAAATCCTTTTATCACCGATGAAATCTTTTCGTGCGAATGGTTATACAAATCCAAAATGCGGGCAAAATTGCTGGGTGCGCCAACGTCCATAGCGTTGGCAATGGTTTCCACCGAAGGGCGGGGATTGTATTTTCCGGTTCTCAGGTATTCGAAAACCACGTCGTTTTCGTTGTTGGCTGCCAGAAACTGCGCCACCGGAAGTCCTATTTCGCGGGCAAACAACCCGGCGGTGAGGTTGCCAAAGTTTCCGCTTGGCACTGAAACTACAAGTTTTTTATTCTGAAGAACTCCCTTTTCCTTCAGCCGTGCAAAAGCATTGAAATAGTAAAATGCCTGCGGAAGAAAACGTGCCACGTTTATAGAATTGGCCGAAGTGAGCAGTAACTTTTTATTCAAATCCTCATCGAGAAAAGCGGTTTTTACCAGGTACTGGCAATCGTCGAAAGTTCCGTCCACTTCCAAAGCGGTAATATTTTGCCCAAGTGTAGTAAACTGTGATTCCTGTATTTTGCTCACCTTACCTTTTGGATAAAGTACGTGAACATGAATGCCTTCCACGCCCAGAAATCCGTTGGCTACAGCGCTTCCCGTGTCGCCCGAGGTTGCCACCAGCACATGTACCCGTCTGTCGTTTCCGGCCAGAAAATAGTTGAGCAACCGTGCCATAAACCGGGCGCCCACATCTTTAAACGCCAGCGTTGGCCCGTGAAACAGTTCCAGCGACCAGATGTTTTCGGTAACTTTTACAACAGGGCAATCGAACTGAAGCGTATCGTACACAATCTCTTTCAGACTGGCTTCTTCCACATCTTCGCCAAAAAACTTTTTGGCCACTTCAAAAGCGATCTCCTGTAAAGAAAGGTGGTGGATATTTTCGAAAAAATCCTGTTCAAACTTTTCAATCCGCTCGGGCATGAACAACCCATTGTCGGCTGCAAGTCCTTTAACCACTGCTTCTTTCAGGGTGACGACAGGTGTATTTTTATTGGTACTGTAATATTTCATATGATTAAAATTGTTTATTTTCAAAGGTATCATATGGAACTCGCATGTATTTTAATCATCACTCTGGGTGTAAATATTTTACATGCTCATTTCATAACTCCAAAAAACGCTGAATAAATTCATTTCCCTTTAACAAACCAAGCCTCCCGTTTTTTACACTGAACTCGTCGTACACTTCCACCCCGTCGGGTTCAATGCCGGGTTTGTAAATCACGAACGGCACCGGTTCGCGGGTGTGGGTTTTCAAAGCGCAGGGAGTGGGGTGATCGGGCAAAATGGCAATGGCCACCGGCTCGTCCATTTTTCGGGTTTCTTCCAGAATGTATTTTACTACGCGCCGGTCCAAATATTCAATGGTTTTTGTTTTGAGTTCCGCGTCGCCTTCGTGTCCGGCCTCGTCGCTGGCTTCGATGTGCAAATACACAAAATCGTTGGTATTCAGCGCTTCCACCGCTGCCTGTGCTTTTCCCTCGTAGTTGGTGTCGTACAATCCGGTGGCGCCTTCCACATGAATAACTTCCATTCCGGCATACACACCGATTCCCTGCACCAAATCCACCGCCGAAATCACGGCCGATTTTTTTACCCCGAACAGCTCTTTTAACGTGGGCATTTTCGGTTTGTAGCCCGGCGACCATGGCCAAACACTGTTGGCAACCGCTTTGCCTGCATTTTTCCGCTTTTGATTTACCGGATGATTTTCCAATAATTCCTGCGATTTTAAAATAAGTTCATTTAACAAATGAGCCGTTGAAATGGCTTCGGTCGATGTTGCACTGACCAAAACTTCTTTAAACGGCGTTCCGGGAACATCGTGCGGAGGTGTGCACCGAAGCGCTTTGTTTCCATTTTTTACTACAAGAAGATGCCGGTACGAAACGCCGGGATAAAACTTCACTTTGTCGCTGCCCAGTTTTTCATCCAGAAAATGAATCAACTCCGCAGCCTCATCGCTGGATATATGCCCGGCCGAATGATTTTTTAAAATACTTTTTTCAATGGTAAGCAGGTTGCAGCGCAGCGCCAAATCGGCGGGTTGCAGATCAACGCCCATGCTTGCTGCCTCGAGTACCCCGCGGCCGTCGTAAACCTTTTCCACGTCGTAACCCAAAACGGCCATATTGGCAATTTCGCTTCCCGGGTGCATGGTTTCCGGAACTGTAATCAGCCGACCGGTTTGTCCGTTTTTAGCCAGCCAGTCGATGTGCGGTTTGTCCGCCATTTGCAACGGCGTTTTCCCGCCAAAGCCTTCCAGCGGTTCATCCGCCATTCCATCACCAAGTATAATTAAATGTTTCATCTTTTTTTTAAATATTCGAAACTTTTATCAAATCGGCAAACACACCGGCAGCAGTTACTGAAGCTCCGGCGCCATAACCTTTTATGAGCATGGGGAATTCATGGTACCGTTCGGTAGTGTACATCACCAGGTTGTTGCTGCCTTCCAGGTCGTAAAACGGATGTCGCGCATCCACTTCCTGCAACCCGATTTGCGCTTTACCGTTTTCGTATTGCGCCACAAACCGCCACTTTTTGTTTTCTGCCTCGAGCTTTTTGCGCTTTTCATCAAATGCCGCATCCAATTGGGAGATATTTTTCCAGAAATCATCGGGCGAGCCTTCAAAAAACTCATCAGGGACAAACCGCTCAATAGTAATATCTTCCATTTCAAGCGGGTACCCCGATTCACGTGCAAGAATCAGAATTTTTCTCGCTACGTCCACACCACTCAGGTCCACCCGCGGATCGGGTTCCGAATAGCCCTGTTCTTTTGCCATTCTGATGGTTTTACTTAACGGAACTTCCGATGAAATGGTATTGAAAATAAAATTAAGGGTTCCCGAAAGTACAGCTTCTATTTTTAAAACCCGGTCGCCCGAGTTCACCAGATCATTCAGTGTGTTGATGATTGGCAGCCCGGCTCCCACATTGGTTTCGAATAAAAACTTAACACCCTTTTGTTTGGCAATGTTTTTCAGCCCGATATAATTTTCGTAAGCCGACGAAGCAGCCACTTTGTTGGCCGTCACCACGGAAATGTTGGCTGCCAGAATTTCTTTGTAAAAATCGGATACTTCGTCCGATGCCGTACAGTCCACAAACACCGAGTTATAGATGTTCATGGCTATCATTTCGTCCACAAACCCCCGCAGGCTCGATTGGTTTTCCGATTGGGCCAACGTTTCACTAAAAGCAGCCATTTCGATTCCATCGCGTTGAAAAACCATTTTTTTTGAATTGGCCACTCCGGTTAGTTTTATTTTGAGGTGTTTTTCCTCCAGCAGTTTTTGTTGTTGTTTCTGCAGTTGTTGCAGCAAACTTCCGCCAACGGTGCCAACGCCCATCAAAAAAACGTTTAGTTCCACATTTTCCGACAGGAAGAACGATTCATGCACCACATTCAGGGTTTTGCGCAACTCGGCTGTTTTTACCACCCACGAAATGTTCAGTTCCGAAGCGCCCTGCGCAATGGCAATAATGTTGATCCCGTTTTTCCCTATGGTAGAAAACAGTTTTCCTGCAATGCCAGTGGTGTGTTTCATGTTTTCGCCCACAATGGCCACAACCGACAAATCGGCTTCAATATCGATTTTGCTTACCTGCCCCGTTTCAATTTCCTTTTCAAATTCGGTCCGAATCGCACTTTCAGCAACTTCAACGGCGTGTTCGTCGATGGCCACGCTGATGGAATTTTCAGAAGAGGCCTGTGAAATCAGAATTACATTGACACCTACACTTGCAAGTGCCGTAAACAGGCGCATGGAAATACCGGTTACGCCAACCATACCAATTCCCTGCAGGGTAACCAGGGAAATTCCCGAAATGGATGAAATTCCTTTTATGGGCCGTTCTTTAGGTGTTTGTGCGCTGTTTAAAATGAGCGTCCCTTCGTTTTCCGGTTTGAACGTGTTTTTAATTCGAATGGGAATTCCCTTTTGATAAACCGGCAGGATAGTTGGCGGATAAATTACTTTTGCACCGAAGTGGGAAAGTTCCATCGCTTCGGAATAGGTCAGTTCGGGAATGGTATATGCCTTGCTTATCACACGCGGATCAGCGGTCATAAATCCGTCCACGTCGGTCCAGATTTCCAGCGAACCGACCTCGAGGGCAGCGGCTACAATTGCCGCCGTATAATCGGAACCGCCACGGCCGAGGGTTGTAAATTCGCCTTTGGTATTTTTGGCAATAAACCCCGGCAAAACGGCAATCCCCGAAAATTCAGCGAAGGCTGTTCTTATTTTTTGATTGGTAATCCCGAAATCAACCCGTGCCCTTCCGAAGTCGCTGTCGGTTTGAATCAGTTCGGCCGAATCTTTCCGCACGGCACCCGGAATAAACTGTGCCACGAGGTGTGACGAAATCCGCTCCCCTATTCCGGCAATGCGGTCCAGGGTTTTTGGTGTAAGCTCGCCAACCAGGGTAATTCCGGTTAAAATCTGTTCCAGTTCATCCAGCAGCTCATCGGCAATATAAACCATGGCGCCCGAACCATTAAAAAGCTTGTCGATGGCCTGTTTGTGCCGGTTTTTAATTTCCGCCAGAATGGGATGAAAATCACCGGAGCCGGTAGCGGCTATCCTTGCAGCATTTAAAATGAGGTCGGTAACTCCGCCCAACGCTGAAACTATAACGATGGTGTCTTCTTTTTGCCGAAGGACAATTTCCTTCACCTTTCTTATATTTTCGGCTGAGCCTACCGAAGTTCCGCCAAACTTTAAAACCTTCATTTTTTTCACTTTTTATTAAAAAAAACCGGATGAAACGACAGAATCGGATCATCCGGCAATATCTGTCATTTTGAATGTTCTTATGCTGTTGTGGCTGTTTTTCCTGAAATGGCTTCAAGAATTTTTGTTTCCAGTTCCTGCGCCAGTTCGGGATTATCGATTACCAGGTTACGCACCGTTTCGCGGCCCTGGCCAAGCTTGGTTTCACCGTAGCTGAACCACGACCCGCTTTTTTTGATGATGTTAAACTGCACACCCAAATCGATAATTTCGCCCGATTTGGATATACCTTCCCCGTAAAGAATATCGAACTCGGCTTTGCGGAAGGGCGGCGCCACTTTATTTTTCACTACCTTCACCCGCACATTGTTCCCCATCACTTCTTCGCCATCTTTAATCTGCCCAATACGGCGAATGTCCAGCCGAACCGAAGCATAAAACTTAAGGGCATTTCCACCGGTAGTGGTTTCCGGATTGCCAAACATTACCCCTATTTTTTCGCGCAACTGGTTGATAAAAATGCAGGAGGTTTTGGTTTTGTTGATATTGGCTGTGAGTTTTCGCAGCGCCTGCGACATAAGTCGTGCCTGCAAACCCATTTTGGAATCGCCCATTTCGCCTTCCAGTTCGGCTTTGGGCGTAAGCGCTGCCACCGAGTCGATTACCACAATATCCACCGCACCCGAGCGTACAAGATTATCCACGATTTCGAGTGCCTGTTCGCCGTTATCGGGCTGCGATATCAACAATTCATCAATATCCACACCCAGCTTTTGGGCATAGTACGGGTCGAATGCATGTTCGGCATCCACAATGGCGGCAATTCCACCGGCCTTTTGCGCTTCGGCAATGGCGTGAATGGCCAGCGTAGTTTTCCCCGACGATTCGGGGCCGTAAATTTCCACTACACGTCCGCGCGGATAACCGCCAATTCCGAGCGCCACATCCAGTGCGATGGAACCCGATGAAATGGCAGGCACGTCTTCTGCAACCCGGTCACCCATACGCATGATGGAGCCTTTACCGTAACTTTTTTCAATTTTGTCCATGGTAAGCTGAAGCGCTTTCAGCTTTTCCTTGTTCATCTGTGCTTTTTCTTCTTTAGTCATGTTCAGAACAGGTTAAAAATTTAACTTTGATAAAATTTGTTTCGAATGATCTTCGGTTTTGACTTTTTTGAAAATATTCTGAATAATTCCATTTTCGTCAATTACAAAAGTAGTGCGTAAAACACCCATATACTTATTCCCAAACATATTTTTTTCACCCCAGACGCCGTATGCCTGCGAAATTTCTTTTTCGGTGTCGGCAATCAGGTTAAACTCCAAATCGTATTTTTTGCTGAATTTCCTGTGCGATTCGACATCGTCAGGACTTACACCAACCACTTCGAATCCTTTTTTCAGCCAGTCACTGTAATTATCGTTTAAATTACACGATTCCGCAGTACACCCCGGCGTATCATCTTTCGGGTAAAAATAAAGGATAAGTTTTTTACCTGCAAAATCAGCCGTTTTAATTTCTTTTCCGTGCTGATTGAAACCCGAAAAATCAGGTGCTCTATCGCCAGCATCAAGGTTTGTCATATTTTTTGTTTTTTCCACGACTCACAAATATACGTCTTTTAATGATAAATGTCAGCGAACTTTTCAACAGTTTCCTGCTGTTTAAAAACTGAGATGAACAGCGCATTGCACAATTTTTGTAATTTTACATTGTATTAGAAAATAATACAAATATTGACCATGCAAAGTAACTTAAATAGTATCAGGTTAACATTAGTCATTTTTCTTTTGTTTGCAGCAAAAGTCACAATCTTTGCCGGCACACAGGATGTTTCGGCTGTAAAAGCCATGCAACTGTTTGATGCAGGTAATTTTACAGGCGCTGAAAAAATGTTCGGAATTTTGCTGAACGAAGATCCGCAGAATCCGATGTTAAATTATTATTATGGCGCATCGCGCACTGAAAACGGAAATTTTAAAGATTCGGACTTGAACCACTTAATGCAAGCGGGCAAAAATGTTACTCCCGACAGGCTGGACTATTACCTGGGAATGCAGCACCACGCAAGGAATAACTGGGAGCAGGCTTTAAAATTTTATAACCAGTTCAGATTAAGCGTTCCCGAAAATGAACAACAGGAACTTGGACTTGCAGAAAAAATCCAGCAATGTTTCAATCATGAAAATCCTTTTACTCCATCTCCCGCACAACAACCTGAAACCGAAAACACTGAAATAAACCAATCCGGATCGGACTTACCCATAACTGCCGGTCAACCGGCAATCTCCGCTCCGCAACAAGACAGTGTTGCAATTGTGCCCGATGAAACAACGGGAGAAGAATCGAAAACAACAGCACCTTTTCCTGAAAAAACAAGTTGGGAAGATGACCCGCAGTCCGATACAAAAATAACAACCGGTGAATTCGATATCCGGCGAAAAGCGTTACCCGATTTGCCCGGAGTGAAGCTTACTTATGAACTTCCGGATGGTGAACAAATAGAATTTCAGGTGAACAACCAGGTAACCTATTTATATACTTCCCAGTTCAAAACCGACGAAGGGAAACAACTTTTTGAGCAGGGACAGGCATTAAAACGCAGCCTCGATGAAAAAATTGAAGCGGCCAACAGACTTCGCGAAACCTATAAAAATGAACGAAACCCTGAAACAAAGGCAGAATTGGGTGAAAAAATTCTCGGTCTGGAAACCGATACCTATAGTCTTCAGGATGAAATAAGCCGGAAGTTCGCAGCCGCACGAAACGTTGAAAACCAATACTGGAGTACAGCCGGCTCTGTTGCAATTTATAATTTTCAGGTTGAAAATGAAAAAATTAAGTCGGTTTTAAACGGTGAAACACCGGACCCGGAATCAGCAAATTTTCCTAATGATTCGATAATAATACTTCCACTTTCGGTTTCAGAAATTTATGATTCAAAACCTGCAGGGACAAGTCAACCCACGGATAAACTGGTATATAAAATTCAGATTGGCGCTTACAGTCGCGGCGTTCCGGCATACAGGCAGCGGTTATATAATAAATTGTCACTGATACGGAAAATCGAAAATTATACCGATGAAAAAGGAGTGGTGGTTTACACTACCGGAAACCTCTCTAAACTGGAAGATGCGGAAAAGATGCGCGACCAGGTAAAACAGGAAGGAATACAAGATGCAACAATAGCACCGTATTTTAACGGAAAAAGAATAACTTTGGAGCAGGCAAAAAAAATTGAAGCAGGCGATGACATCTAAAGAAACAAAACGTAAACCGGATTCGGGGAAACAAAATGAAGTGTTGGGAGAACACTCGCTCATTCTTCATAACGACGATGTGCACAGTTTCGATTATGTGATTGAAGCTTTAATCGATATTTGTGATCACGATTACGAACAGGCAGTGCAATGCACTTTAATTACTCACCACAAAGGCAGTTGCGACATCCGAAAGGGAAAGTTCGAAACCTTAAAACAAATGAAAGATGCATTGAACGACCGGAAACTGGACGCCACAATAAACTCGCAGCCATGACAGCATTTACCATTATTCTGCTTATTTTTCTCGGGCTCCTTCTGTTACTCATCGAATTTGCAGTAATTCCAGGAGTAACCATTGCCGGAATCGGCGGGTTTATTCTGCTTGGACTTAGTGTTTACATTGCTTTTGTGGAATACGGGACGGGAATCGGATTCCTAACCCTGACCTTTGTGCTGGTAGCTTCTCCGTTGCTCATTGTTTATTTTTTCAAGTCGAAAACCGGAAAAAAAATGGTATTGGACTCTTTCATAGCCGGGAAAGTGGAAACGGTGAATCAGGAAAAAATCCATGTGGGAGACACCGGAAAAACCATTGGCAGACTTGCCCCATCGGGTAAAGTTAAGGTGAATGGAGAAGTACTGGAGGCGCAGTCAACAGGTGGCTTTGTAGATCACAACACCGAAATTAAAGTATTAAAAATACTATCGAATAAAATAATTGTTGAACCTGTAAAAAAATAAAAAAATGATTGAATCAGTAGGTACCTGGGGAATGATAATCGGTGTAATTGTACTGCTTTTTATTATTCTCTATTTTATCCCAATCGGGCTGTGGTTTTCAGCCCTCGTGTCTGGTGTAAAAATTTCGTTGCTTCAGTTATTTCTGATGCGTTTTCGCAAAGTTCCTCCGGGAGTTATTGTGCGTGCACTCATTGAAGGAACCAAAGCTGGTGTTCCGCTAAATCGGAACGACCTGGAGGCACATTACCTTGCCGGCGGACATGTGGCCAATGTGGTTCATGCGCTGGTTTCGGCATCAAAGGCAAACATCGATTTATCTTTTAAAGTGGCCACAGCCATCGACCTGGCCGGGCGCGATGTATTCGAGGCCGTTCAAATGTCGGTAAATCCGAAAGTGATTAACACTCCACCGGTTACTGCCGTATCCAAAGACGGTATTCAGCTTATTGCAAAAGCGCGTGTAACTGTTCGGGCAAGTATTAAACAACTGGTTGGCGGCGCCGGCGAAGACACTGTGCTGGCGCGTGTTGGCGAGGGTATTGTATCCTCTATCGGCTCATCACACTCGCACAAAGCCGTGCTCGAAAATCCCGATTTTATTTCAAGGGTTGTACTCGAAAAAGGCCTCGATGCCGGAACAGCTTTCGAGATTCTTTCCATCGATATTGCCGACATCGACATTGGTAAAA
>CAZXHP010000079.1:13821-15699 GCA_964639655.1 uncultured Mariniphaga sp. | reverse complement strand
GCCCCATGCTCTGTGCCCCAAGCCCCATGCCTTCTCTCTAAAACATCTGCATTTTGTGCAGTTTTTTGTAGCGTCCTTCCGATGCCAGCAGTTTGTCGTGGGTTCCCTGTTCCGCAATTTCACCTTTGTGCAAAACGTAAATAATATCGGCATTTTTTATGGTGGAAAGCCGGTGGGCAATTACCAGCGATGTGCGGTTTTGCATCAGTTTCAGCAGCGCATCCTGCACCAGTCGTTCCGATTCGGTATCCAGCGCCGAAGTGGCTTCGTCGAGAATAAGAATGGGTGGGTTTTTCATCACAGCCCGTGCAATGGAAATGCGTTGTTTCTGACCGCCCGAAAGTTTATCTCCGCGGTCGCCGATAGTTGTCTGGTATCCGTTTTCCGTAGCCATAATAAAGTCGTGTGCATTGGCAATTTTGGCGGCATGAACGACCTGCTCTTCGGTAACATTTTCCAATCCAAAGGCGATATTGTTGTAAAATGAATCGTTGAACAGAATGGGTTCCTGATTCACATAGCCAATCAGGTTGCGCAAATCTTTCAGTTTCAGGTCGCGTAAATCTGTTCCGTCGAGGGTTATCCGGCCTCCGGTAACTTCGTAAAAGCGCGGAAGCAAATCAACAAGTGTCGTTTTTCCGCTTCCCGAACGCCCTACAAAAGCTACAGTTTTCCCTTTTTCAATTTCAATGGAAATATCTTTTAACACAGGCGTTGAATTGTAGGCAAAAGAAACATTGTTATACACAATTTTTGAACTGAAATTACTGACAGAAACTGCATCCGGTTTTTCTTTGATGCTTTCTTCGGTATGCAGAATTTTATCGATACGTTCCATCGATGCAAGGCCTTTTTCCACGCTGTAAAGGGCAGTAGAAAAAGCTTTTGCCGGGTTAATAATATTGTAGAAAAATACCAGGTATCCGATAAAAGCAGCAGCATCGAGCGAACTTTTCTGGTTCAGGATCAACTGGCCGCCATACCAAAGTACGATTATAATAACGGTAGTTCCGAGAAATTCGCTCATTGGATGGGCCAAAAAACGACGCCACATGAGTTGGTTCATAATGTGAAAATAGCTTTCGTTCTCCTTCTCAAACCGTTCGGTGGCTTTTTTTTCGGCGTTAAACGCTTTTATGATGCGAAGTCCCGACAAATCTTCTTCAATGACCGAGAGAATTTCACCCATTTTGTGCTGCCCCTTGCGGCTCTCTTTTTTCAGGCTTTTCCCGATACGGCCAATAATGTACCCGGCAATGGGAAACATTACAAAAACAAACAGTGTGAGGCTCCAACTCATATAAATCATTACTGCCACCGAAACAATGATAAGAATGGGATTTTTAATCATCATTTCCAGCGAGTTCATAATGGAATTTTCCACTTCGGTAACGTCGCCGGTCATGCGGGCCATAATATCCCCTTTGCGTTCGTCGGAGAAAAAGCCCAGTTGCAGTTTCAGGATTTTCCGGTAAATTTTGGAACGGATATCGCGGACCACACCATTTCGGATAACCACAATCATAAAATTGGCGAGGTACTGAAATCCTACCTTCAGAAATACGGTGATGATGATAAAAATTCCGATAAAAACCAGCGCTTTTTCGTGACTGTATTGAATGATAACCTGGCTGATGAGATAGTCGGCATATTGGGAAAAAGAAGAAATACTGAAATTCAGTTCAGGTTTGTCGGTTACCAGTTCCTGGGTTCCGAACAGAATCTGAAGTGAAGGAATAAGCAACAGGAATGAAAATGCCCCGAAAATGGCACTCAGAAAGTTGAAAACAATGTTCCAAACGAGTTTCCATTTATAGGGTGGTATAAACCGACGAAGGAGATGAAGAAAATCTTTCATAGTTTACTTGATGACCTCGT
>CAZXHP010000079.1:0-13721 GCA_964639655.1 uncultured Mariniphaga sp. | reverse complement strand
TCTTGTTAATCCCATGATCTTTCATTTTGAAGATACGAATCAACATCTATTTGATTCCAGATTTCGGCTCCCAAACCTTTGAGTTGGGTAAGGTTCACTGATGAACTTTCATCCTTTTTTTGTTTTTTTAACAAGGAAAGTATTTTTTCCGCTACCTGGATTTTTGAATTATAATCCAGCGAGGAAACCTGTCTTACAATTTCATTTATTTTAACTGAAACATTCATTGTTTTCTTTTTTTCAAAGATATGGTTTTCCTGCATTCAAACGCCAACTTAAAATATCCGGCTAAAACACACCGGTGTAATTCTGCGGCGTAATCTGTTTTAATTCCCGTTTTACCCCTTCATCAACGTTCAGTCCATTGATGAAACTGTGGATGGCCTCTTGATCAATCACTTTGTTTTTGCGGGTTAAATCTTTTAAAGCTTCGTAAGGATTTGGGAAAAACTCCCGCCGCAAAATGGTTTGAATGGCTTCGGCCACCACTGCCCAGTTGTCTTCCAAATCTTTTTCAATGGCCGGCTGGTTTAGCAGTAACTTGCTTAGTCCTTTTAAAGTCGATTTCAGTGCAATAATGGTGTGCCCAAACGGAACCCCGATAAACCGTGTTGCCGTACTGTCAGTCAGGTCCCGTTGTAACCGTGAAACCGGCAGTTTGGACGAAAGCTGCTCAAACCCGGCGTTGGCAATTCCGATGTTTCCTTCCGAATTTTCAAAGTCGATGGGATTTACCTTGTGCGGCATGGTTGAAGAACCCACTTCGCCCTTTCTTATTTTTTGTTTGAAGTAGTTCATGGAAATGTAGCTCCACATGTCGCGGTCGAGGTCGAGCACAATATTGTTGATGCGTTTCAGGGCATCGAAAATGGCGCCGTAATTGTCGTAATGCGCAATTTGCGTGGTATATTGCGAACGTTCCAACCCCAGCTTTTCCTTGCAGAACCGGTTGGCAAACTGTTGCCAGTTTATTTCAGGATAAGCCACAAAATGGGCATTAAAATTACCTGTGGCGCCACCAAATTTAGCATGGCACGGCAGAGCTTTTAACAGTTCCAGCTGCACCAGAATACGTTCAACAAACACCCGGATTTCTTTTCCCAGTTTGGTGGGCGAGGCCGGTTGTCCGTGGGTTTTGGCCAGCATGGGAACTTCTTTCCATTGTTCAGCCAAATCTTCCAGCTTGTCAATTACCTGCTGCAAAACCGGGAAATATTCTTCGTTTAAGGCAGCGTGAACCGACAGGGGCAGGGCTGTGTTGTTGGCGTCCTGCGAGGTGAGTCCAAAATGGATAAACTCTTTGTATTTCCCCAGCCCGATTTTATCAAACTCCTCTTTAATAAAATATTCAACTGCCTTTACATCGTGATTGGTCACGCTTTCAATCTCTTTTACGCGTTCGGCATTTTCAACCGAAAACTGCCGGTGGATTTCCCGGAGTTGAAGCAATTGTTCCTTTGTAATTTCGTTTAACTGTGGTAGCGGCAGTTCGCACAACGCCGCAAAATATTCGATTTCAACAAAAACCCGGTATTTGATCAGGGCATATTCGCTGAAATATTTCCAAAGGTTTTCCACCTTGTTTTGGTACCTGCCGTCAACCGGCGAAATGGCCGTTAAACTGTTCCGATTCATTTCGTTCTTCTTAAATTGCAGGGCAAAGGTAGTAAAATAGGCGGATTTGATTTTTTTTGAAACCATGTAATTTTATGGTCAAACATGGCCGATTTATTTATAACTTCGCTGCTGATAGAGTGATTATGGATTAAATACTCGTTTGAAAGATTTTGAACCATGAATAAACTTTTAACAATACTTGCAGTCATTCTTTTTTTACCGGGCTTTCTGTTTGCCGACGACGTGGAAAACAGTGAAAAGCTGGTTTACAAATTCAATATTAAACAGGACATTACCCGTGCAACCTGGAGGCAAACCCAGCAGGCTTTTGAAGCTGCCGATTCGTTGGGCGCCGATCTGTTTCTGATTCACATGAATACGTATGGCGGAACTGTGCTCGATGCCGATTCCATCCGCACAAAAATTTTGCAAAGCCGGATTCCGGTGCATGTGTTTATCGACAACAATGCGGCATCGGCCGGAGCGCTGATTTCCATTGCCTGCGACAGCATTTACATGCGGCCCGGCGGAAGTATTGGCGCTGCAACGGTGGTGAATCAAACCGGACAGTCGATGCCCGATAAATACCAGAGTTACATGCGTTCCACCATGCGGGCAACCGCCGAAGCGAAAGGGAAAAAAACGGTGATAGCGGGCAACGATACTATTGAACAATGGCGTCGTAACCCGAAAATTGCCGAAGCCATGGTCGATCCGTCGGTTTTTATTGAAGGAATTATCGATACCGGCAAAGTATTGACCTTCACTCCCATTGAAGCCATTGAACATGATTTTTGCGAAGGTGTTGCCGAAAATGTGCATGAAGTTTTGCAAAAGCTCGGCATTGAGGAATATACCATTGTGGAATACGAACCTTCGTTTATCGAACGGATTATCGGGTTTTTGGTGAGCCCTGTAATGTCAGGGTTGCTCATTATGGCTATTATCGGAGGAATTTATTTCGAAATGCAAACGCCGGGTATAGGCTTTCCGCTGGGGGTAGCTATTCTGGCCGCTGTGGCATACTTTGCTCCGCTTTACCTCGAAGGGCTGGCAGAAAACTGGGAAATC
Source organism: uncultured Mariniphaga sp. (assembly GCA_964639655.1). GTDB lineage: Bacteria > Bacteroidota > Bacteroidia > Bacteroidales > Prolixibacteraceae > Mariniphaga. The sequence continues at coordinate 11,033 of CAZXHP010000079.1, read as the reverse complement.
CTTCTTTTTCTTGTCGGTTTGATATTGATTGCCATAGAGCTGTTTGTGCTGCCCGGCTTTGGAATCGCCGGTATTTCGGGAATTCTGCTGGTTTTTGTGGCGCTGGTACTGAGTTTGATTGAGAATGTTGTTTTCGATTTTGAACCGGTGGATACTCAAAGACTGGGAGTTGCTGTGATGACCGTAGTTGTGGGAATTTTCGGCGGGTTTATTTTTTCCTTATACCTTGGGAGAAAACTTTTTACAGCACATTCGGGCCCGTTTAAAAACCTGGCACTAAATACGGTGCAGAATGTAAACGACGGATACCTGAATGTGGATGCCTCCTTTATCGCCCTGAAAGGAAAAACCGGAACTGCCCAGACTGTGCTTCGTCCCGGAGGAAAAGTGTTAATTGAAGGCGAAGTTTACGATGCCGTCACCGAAGGCGGATTTATCGACCGCGGCGAAGAAGTAGTGGTAGTAAAAGTGGGCACTGCCCAGTTGTATGTGGACCGGATTGAAAATTAATTACAGAAGGGCAAAGTATTCGGAATCCCTATTTTGTTAAATTTTAAAATCGTTTGAACTATTTCAGTATCGGATTAATCACTGCCGCTTAAACCAACTTTTGTTTTAAATGTTAATGATTATGCGAATCATTTAAAACTAAGAAAGTGGAACTTACTTCTTCTGTAAAAAATCAGGCGGAAAAATTAATTTTTTTGGGTGTGTTATTGTTTTTATTAGGATTGATTGTGGGATTGTTAACCCCGTTTCTCGCCAATCCGCGGATGGGGCTTTCAAGTCATATCGAGGGTGTTATGAACGGGATGTTTCTGGTTCTTCTTGGCCTTATCTGGAGTAGGGTGAAATTGTCGGCTAAATGGCTGAATGTTGTCTTCTGGCTGGCCATTTACGGCACATTTGCCAACTGGTTTGGTATTTTAGTGGCTGCAATTTTTAATGCAGGGAAACGAATTACTATCGCAGCAAACGGACAGGAAGGCCAACCGGTAGCTGAAGCTGTTGTGGAATTTTCGCTGATAACCTTAACACTGGCCATGCTCGTGGTATGCATAATGGTTTTAATTGGTCTGGTCCGAAATAGCCGTTTAAAAATTCAGTGACCTGAATATTTGTATTTTTTTCGGGATGATTTGAATTTAAAATTTTCTCCCATTTCCATTTTTATTTAGATTTGTCCTGGTAATTTTAAATCTGTTTATATCACAGATATATTAATCATTAATAAATACTTTTATGATGAAAAAATCAGGAAATATCTTATTGTTGCTTGCATTGCTTTTATCTTTTCAGTCAGCGGTATGGGCCCAGACTGCCGGGGATGGTTCAGATGTGATTGGCCGCTGGGACCTGACCATTGTTATTGAAGACGATGATCTGGAAGACCTTGGATTGTTCAGACACGGACTGATGGATGCTGCCGGATTTCCGGGCTGGCTCGAAGTGAAACTTTCAGGTTTCTCTACGCTAGTGGGATACTATGTGGGCTACGAGGGAAGCGCACGGCCCATTTCAGAGGTGCACTATTCCCCTGAAACCGGAAAATACAGTTTTACCATCCCGCCGCAGTGGATGGATATCGAGGACAAATATTTTGAATTCAGTGTGGAAAACGACAAGCTGAACGGTTACATGATGCTCGACGGCCATAAACTCCAGTGGACCGGCGTGCGCCAACCTTCGCTTACCCGTGAAAAACCACCGGTATGGGGAAATCCCAAAAACCTGCTCGACGATAACCTGTCACGCTGGATTATTCCTGCAAACAACCAGTTTAGGATGGTGGACGGTGTTTTGGTAAATGCTGAAGCCGGTGGAAACCTGGTAACCAACGAAAAGTTCGATGATTTTAAGCTGAGTGTTGAATTCAGGTATCCCGAAGGAAGTAATGCCGGTATTTACCTGCGTGGTCGTTACGAAGTTCAGATAGAAGACAGTCCGGCAAATAAAACCAGTCCGGTGAGTATCGGCGGAATTTACGGGTTTATTGAGCCTGCCGTTTATGCGGCCAAAAAAGCCGGCGAATGGCAAACCTACGAAATTACACTGGTGGGAAGGCACGTAACCGTGGTACATAATGGCATCGAGGTGATTTCCAACCGGCCCATTCCCGGAATTACCGGCGGTTCGCTCGACAGCAAAGAGGGGGAACCCGGCCCCATAATGATTCAGGGCGATCACGGCTCGGTTGAGTTCCGGAAATTTGTGATTACTCCGGCGGTGAACTGAAAATATTGATGAGAATTAATTGCATGAGGGGGTATTCTTTTCGGAGTACCCCCTTTTTTTAGTTATAAACTTTCGCAAGCTTTTACAAAGGCTTCCCTTTTTCGAACTGAAACAACCATTTTGGTATTGTCCGACAGGGTTACAATACCGCTTTTGGCATACGACTTCACATAATTCAGATTGATAAGGTGCGAATTGTGAATCCTGAAAAAGCCGTGGCCGGTTAAAAGTCCTTCAAAATGTTTTAAGGGTTTGGATACCGTGTATTTTATCCCGTTTGCTGTAAAAATGTGCGTATAGTTAACATCTGCATCGCACCGTGTAATGTCTGATATATTCAGAAAGCTGTAACCTTCTTTGGATGGAATACTGATTTTTTTATTGGTGTTTTCCGCCGAAAGGTTGGACAACAACACCCTAATCCTTTCTCCAAGCTGGTTTTGTTTTACCTTTTCAATAGCTTTTTGCAATGCATTCCTGAAGTCGTCGGATTCGATGGGCTTAAGCAAATAATCAATGGCAGAAAACTTAAATGCTTTTATGGCATATTGTTCGTAGGCGGTAACGAAAATCAGCGAAAAATCAAGATATGTAATAGCCTCCAACACATCAAAACCGGTTTTGTCGTGCAGATGTACATCCAGAAAAACAATGTCAGGGTGCAGGGCATCAATTCCCTGTACCGCTTTTTCTGCGGTGTTAAAACATACTGTTTTTATTTTATCCGTATAGGGTGCCAAAAGGGTTAAGATGCGGTCTGTGCTGTGTTGTTCATCGTCAATGATGGCTGCTGTTATCATACTGTTTTGTTTAAAAAGCGGTTTGTAACGGAAGGCTTACTTCAACACGTGTTCCGGTATTGTTGAGCTTTTGCATAATTTGAAGTTTTCCGCTGGCATTTTTTTGTTTATTCAGAATTTGAATACGGTTTTCAGTTATCACAATGCCCAGCGATTTTTTACCGGTACCCGTTGTTTGATTTTTTCCTCCCTGTCCGTCATCGTCCACACTGCACAGGAGCATGTGGTCTTTTCTTTTAAAATCAATTACGATATTTCCGCGGTTTTCTTTTTCTTTAAATCCGTGCCAGATGCTGTTTTCAATAAATGGTTGCAGCAAAAGTGGCGGCACAAGAATATTTTCTGTTTCCAGGCCGTCTTCAACATTGATTTTGTAAGAGAATTTACCCGGCAATCTTTTGGTTTCTACCTGCAAATACAATTCAATAAATTTTAATTCTTCAGCCAAAGGAATTTCCCTAAACTCTGAATTTTCAAGCACTGCACGCATCAGTTTGGCAAATTTTATCAGGTAATCCTGTGCCGATTGGTTGTCGTTTTTTGCGATATAGTCTCCTATGGAATTCAGCGAATTAAAGAAAAAATGAGGATTCATTTGCGCCCGGAGTGCCTTTAGTTCCGTATCCGAAACCAGCGCATTAAACTCAGCCTCTTTTTTTTGTTCCAGCATATCGCGCCTGCGTTTGTAAAAGATAAATGCCAACACCGAAATGATCAGTAAACCAATACCAATAAGAAGTGTTGCCTTTTTTATGAGGACTTGCCGGGCGATTTCGGCTTGGGTTAACGTCCGTTCCTTTTCAAAGTCAAATTCCATTTGTTTGCGGTTGATTGCAACTCTGCGGTTTTGGTTGTTCAGACTGTCTTTCAGTGCGGAATACCTGATGTGGGCCTGGAGTGCATTTTGAAAATCGTTTTTGGCGGCATAAACATCAGCCAATGTTCCCCAAGCCGATTTTTGCAGAAACAGATTCCCCTGAAGTTCGCTGAGCTTTAAAGATTCGCGGCCATAAAACTCCGCTTTTGTCAAATCACCGGCTTTCAGATATGCCATCGAAGTATTGGCATAAGCCGTTGGCCGTACAAATTCGATACCGTGGGTGTTGATAAGCGCCAGGCTTTTTTCAGCGCAGCTCACAGCCAGTTCTGCGTTTTCTGACTTTTCGTACATCAGCGACAGGTTGCTGTACAGGTTGGCTTTGAAGGCGGGATTTTCCTCCGTTTGCGGATGCTGCAGGGCTTTCCGGTAAAAGTAAATGGCAGAATCAATATTTTCCACAGCTCCGTAAACATTGGCGATATTGGCTATAGCTGTAAGTTCCAAATTTTTGTTGCGCTGAATAATTTCTTTAAATGAACGCAACGCGTTATTGAATTCTTCCTGTTCATAATAAATAGTGGCAATTCCTCCCTTAATTCCCCATTTGTAAGTAATTAAACCCGGATTATTTTCTGCAACCGAAAGTGCTTTGTGATAATAATCGAGCGCTTTGTAAGGATTGGAAAAGGAATACTGACTGATAAGCGCCAAACGTTCGTATGCGTGCAAAACACCCTTTTGATATCCGATTTTTTCAGCGGTATCGAGGGTTTGTTGTGTAAATTCCATCAGGCTGCTGTCGGCAGGGTTCGAAAACAAAGCCTGCTTTACATACTGGTTCCGCAGGTTGATGGTTGCCGTATCTTCAGCGGGCATTGACCGGATAAGCACCGCCAGGGAATCGGGATTTTTTAGAAGTTCCTGCGTGTTAGCCGAAAAACAAATCAAAAGAAGAAAAACAACCAAGCCTCCTTTCATAAATAAATTTTTAAACTGCATAAAAGTAAATATTCTTACAAAAAATTATCGCCATCCATCAAAAAATAAATAAAACCCGGCAGCTATTCATTTGAGGTTTTCTCCGGAATAGAAATACCCTATTTTTGAGTGTAATTGTTTTTGCTGCAGCGAAAATGGTTATCGGGTATTTAATTGGATAAACATGTAATACAGGTAAAAATGAAAAGACATATTTTGGTTTTGATTTCTTTTTCGATAATTCTGCTGGCCGGATGTTCCGGGGAAAACGACGATTTTGACGACAAGGAGGACAACGAATATTATTTCCGGTTTAAGGTGGACGGAACAGATCAGAATTACACATTTGGCGATGCCCAGGTAAACCTCACCGGAAGTTACGGATATGATAATAAAACAGGAGTTTATGCTTTAAACATTTCGGGAATTAAAAATATTTTTGAATCGGGGAAACATACACTAACCGTTTTTATGGCCAATACCGGCGAGATTTCAAAAGGACTCAACTACTCCAATATTCCCGGAGAAGGAGACGGTTATCCCGATTTTTCATTTTCGATGGGTTACTACAACAGCGAAGGAAACATTTTTGTTGCCGGCGGAGCTGGTAACAACCCAATGTTCGGGCTTTACCGACCTGCATTTGTAAAGTTTTCCGAAATTGCCGAATCGGCCATAAGTGGCACTTTTTCGGGTACACTGATGTGGTACGACAGCAGTGGCGGAACCAATGTACTTAAGGATTCGGTTGTAATTTCGGGGGGAAAATTTAATGTGCCCCGGTATTAAATACTTTCGCGTAAAAAATGATTTGGGACTGTAAGCACCGAACCTGCACGTTCGTCCCAGCTTTTTGTAATACCCGTCAACATCCGACATCACGTAAACAATCTGGTCGGGATAATCCCGGGATATACATTCCATAAGTTTTCTACCGGTATTCTGTCCCCTGAAAGCCGGTTCGACCAGCAAATCGCACACGTAAATATAAAGCCCGCAATCGTCGATGGAACGTGAGAATCCGCACAGCTTACTGTCATAATAAGCTACATAAGTTACCGACTTTTCCAAAGCCAGTTTATATTTTTCAGCCATGCGGTCGTTTGCATAGTCCCAGCCTTTTTCATCGCCAATCATTTTCATGAGTTGATTTTCATCTTTGGCTTTATTGTATTTTCTGATGTGCATTTTATTTTTTGTTATGAGACACGATTTTTCACTGCCCGAAATCATCAAAAAGATGCTTCATAATATACCGTATCGTTTTTTTCACAGGCAGGTTGGCGCCTGTCTGCCAGTGTTACCAACCCCGGTTACCTCATTTAGGAGATGAAACTCCGGTGGGCTCAAGATTCTTAGGCCATCTTGCTCATTTGAGCGCAGAGCTTTCCTTTTGTTTTTCTCGGGCAAAGTTAATAATTTTGCACCCAAACAATTTCAAATTTTGTAATATGTACTACAGCAGACCCTGGACTTCTATCTGAGTGATAGACAGTCCTGAATAAATACCCGGAAATTTTTAAGGTACAGACAATCAGCCTGTGGGTTTTTTATGTTGTCACTTTCAGTGAACGCATCATGGGATCATAGTTGCGCTGTCAGGTAATACTGTCTATTCACTTCTCCGTGATTTGAATTCAAGTATTCACCTGTTAGCAACAATTTATGACAAGAAAAAAATTACCCGTTCGTTTTACGGGGCAGCATTTTACCATTGATAAAACGCTTATAAAAGAAACAATTAAACAAGCCCGCATAGATTCAAACGACACGGTTTTAGATATTGGCGCGGGTAAAGGTTATCTCACTGTTCACCTGTTGCAAAAAGCGAAACAGGTTATTGCCATTGAAAAAGATAATGGGCTGGCCAATTATTTGAGAAAACGATTCATCGATGCTCAGAATGTCCGGATTGTGGGATGCGACTTCAGGGACTATAAAATGCTGAATTTTCCATTTAAAGTGGTGGCAAATATTCCCTACGGAATCACTTCTGATGTTTTAAAATGCCTGATGTTCGAGCACGTTGGAAATTTTACGATCGGTTCTGTTGTCCTGCAATCCGAACCGGCAAAAAAGCTGTTTTCGGGCAGAATTTACAATCCGTTCACAGTGTTTTACCATACTTTCTACGATTTAAAACTTTTATTCGAAGTAAGTCCCGAAAGTTTTTTCCCTCCGCCAACTGTCGGGTCGGCGCTGTTGCGGATCGAAAGGAAAGCTCGGGCAATGAATCCGGAGTTAAAGGTGAAATATTTAAACTTTGTTGCATATCTGTTACACAAACCTGAATTACCTGTAAAAACGGCGTTGAAAACCTTGTTCAGGAAAAAGCAGGTACGGTCAATTTCCGAAAAATTCGGAATTCAGCTAAATATTTCAATTGCCTGTTTGACTGCAGATCAATGGAAAAATTGTTTTTTCGAAATGCTGAAGGTTGTTCCCGAAAAATTTCACCCGAAAAAAATCTATTAGCAAACATAACCGTTTTTTTTTGCCAAATAGTGTTGATTCCTTCCGGCAATTGCGGGAACGGAAACTCCTTTAAACTTTAAATCCATAAAAGCGTTGGTAATTAAAATGATTTTAATATGAAGAAAAATAATACATATTTTAGTGCATCACTAACCTTTTTTGCATTGTTGTTAATGTTTTCTGTTTCAGCGCAGAACACTGAAGTATCCGGAAAGATTTCAGATGAGGAAACCGGTGAATCCGTTCCTTTTGCATCGGTTTCTGTTTTCGACATTGGTTTTAATACGCTGCTGGACGGAACCATTTCGGATGAGAATGGAAATTTCAAAATTGAAAATCCGGGGTTGGGAGAATTTCAAATTATAGTTTCATTTATTGGCTACACCCCCGATACAATTACCGGCATTTCGCTAACTCCGGAAACAGCACGGCTGAATTTGGGCGAAATCAGACTTTCGCCGGCTGTTGTGGAGCTTCAGGGAGTTGAAGTTCAGGGTTTTGCCAGTACCACATCGCGACAGATTGACCGGCAGACATACCGTCCCGGTGACTTTGAAACCACCCGCGGCGGAACTGCAGTGGATGTACTCAACCGGTTACCGGCATTGTCGGTCGATCCCGACGGAACTGTTTCGTTGCGGGGAACCAGCGATTTTCTGGTTTACCTGAACGGAAAACCTACCCAAATGGATCCATCGGTTCTGCTGGGACAAATTCCGGCTAACTCCATCCAAAGCATCGATGTGATTACTGTTCCAACTGCGCGTTATGAAGCGCAGGGTGCGGGTGGTATCATTAATATTACTACCACGAGTTCAGGTGTGGAAGGATTGTCCGTGGTGGCTGACGGATTGCTGGGTGGCGCACCCTGGGCCGATAAAACGCATAAATACAGCGGACAGGATTTGAATTACTTTCGCTGGGGAGGCGGCATAAGTCTGATTTATCAGAAAAATAATTTGACCTTGTTTGGCGGGTTGAACCATGTGAAACGAAACCTGAAAAGTTTCCGAAGCGGCGATGCCCGGCTGTTGCAGTCCGATGGTTCGTATTACCACATGGTTGCAGATGGTGAACGCCTGGAATGGCAGGAAAACTATTCGGCCAACATCGGCTTTGATTACCGGTTGGACCAAACAAGCACCCTCTCGGCTTTTTACTATTTCGGGCACCGAAACCAGGGACGAACAGCGCATTACATTTACAACAACTTTTTCGGCGACATCAACAAGAACCCGGTTGCAGGAGGTGATCCTCAAAACCGCTGGGTTTACAATCCGAATACCGATGACCGGACGGGTGTTTTTCACACCACAAACATTGATTACACAAAAAATTTCGGGAACAACAGTCAGTTGCAGTTGTCGTTCCTTTATGAACACTCGGGGTTGAGCTGGACGCTCGACAATCCCGATTATGATTTTGATGAAGTCAACGATCGGCAGAACGGGTTGCAAAGTCATTTTTACCAGTCAGATGACGTCCCGCTCGATGGTTTCCGGCTTACCATTGATTACGAAAAGGAGCTTGACAACGGCCATTCTGTTGGGCTTGGATTTCAGCCGCAATACCTGAAACAAACAGGGGGATTTAATTTTGATACCCTGAATGTTGCGACAAATACATGGGGAGTACATCAGCAATTCATAAACGATATCGACCTGTCGCGGGGCATTTATGCAGGATATATCGATTATTCAGGAAACTCCGGGAAGTTAAGTTATATGGCAGGTTTGCGCCTCGAGTACACCGACCAGACACTGAAGTTGGATAATTCCGACTATCTGAATATTTTTCAGCGCCCCACACAACCGGTTTACGAGGTGAAACAGCTCGACTGGTTTCCTACATTGCACATGCGCTATGGATTTAATGAACGGAATGCGCTTATTTTGGCCGCAAGCAGACGAATTAACCGTCCGCCAACCAAAAACATGGCGCCGTTTCTATACCGCCGCCACCACGAGGTTTATGTGGTGGGAGACCCGGAGCTGAAGCCGGAGTATTTGACCAACGCAGAACTTTCGCTTCAGAAAAGAGTGGGAGAGCAGCAGTTTACCCTCACCGGTTTTTACCGGGGAACCGACAATGCCATTTTTCGGGTGAATACGGTTTATGAGGAGGAAAATGTTTTGATACGCAGTTATACCAATTCAGGAAATGTAAAAGCACTGGGTGCTGAGCTGAATGCGAACCTGTCTGCCGGCTCGTTTGCCAAATTTTTTGTGGGCGGCTCGTTATACGATTTCAATGTGCAGGGTGATATTTTCGGGTTCCAGGAAAACAATCGGAGCACCAACTGGAGTTTGAAAGGGAATACGAACTTTTTTTTGTCGGAGGAATTCAAATTTACACTGGACTTTGACCTTCGGTCGGCAACGGTTACCACACAAGGTCAAAACGACATGTTTTACATTTCAAACGCAGCAGTTAATTACACTCCGGCGAAATTGCAGGGCTGGGATTTTGGACTGAAAGTTATTGATTTACTTGCTTCCAATATCGAAGGGCAGCATACCCGGGCGTATAATGCATCGGGCACCCAAATTTTTTACCAGGATGCAGAATTCAACCGTTCCGGGCCAATCATCGAAATCACCGCTTCCTGGTCATTTAATATGAACGGACAGTCGGGGCGCAAAGTTGACAGTACATTTGGAAAAGAGCAGTTCTGATAATCAAAAAATCCTGTCAGGATTTAAAAGACTGACAGGCTTGAAAAAGATTTGCGAAAAAAATTACAACTCTACCTCCACCTCTTTTTGATCGGAAAACAATTTCAGCACACCGCTGGCATGACGGTAGTAGTGACCGCGGAGATCTTTGGAATAGGTATCGAGAATCTCCCTGCCAAGGCCGTTCAGGTCGCCAACCCTGAAAAGCGCCCGGCCCAGCATAAGCTCCCGCAGCGAGTTGTTCCGGGTGGAGGTGTCGTTCCTTTCTGCCGGAGCGAGTTCTTTGGCCGTTTTTATATCGGTCATTGCATGTCCCCGCACTCCGTCCATGTTAAGCAATCGGAATAATACTTCGGATCCTTCCCTGCTGGCAATGGTTTCGAGGGCAATGGCCACGGCGTGAAAATGTGAAAATTCACTTTCGGGTGTAAGCATACCTGCCAGCCTCACAATGGAGGGAACGGCTTCCACTTTTTGGGTGCGCCCGAGGGCAATAATGAGGCTGTCGAGATAACTCAGGCTTCTGCCGAACTGTCCCATTCCCCTGAAGTTCCAGCCTTCGTCCCATTCATCGTATGCATCGATGGCATCCATCAGTTCTTTCCAGCCGGCAGGGTTACCCAGCATTCCAAGTATCCGCGCATAAACCAGTCTGTGCGCTTTGTTTTGGCTCAAATGAAAAAAATCTTCCATTACAGGAATGGACCTTTCTTTGTCCCACAAAAGGATTTCAAGGCCTTCGAGATCGTTCACCACTTTTTTGGCGGCTTCCTGAATTTGTTCCATAGAAGGAGGATAATTATCGGTGTAATTGTCCGCACCTTCGGGCAGGCTTTTTATTTCCACCAGTTGTTTTTGCAGTCCTTTCAAATCGATGTGCCGGATCATTTGGTTATTGTCGGCAGCCAACGCAGCCGCCCATCCCATAGAGAATCCCTGGTTTTGCAGGCAGGGCTGCATGCGGATTACCGGCATGGCATCGCGGTGGGCACTGGCGCCCAGACCGGTTACGGCAATTCCTTCGAGGCCTTTGGGCAACAAAGCGCGAAA
>CAZXHP010000078.1:0-16006 GCA_964639655.1 uncultured Mariniphaga sp. | reverse complement strand
GTTATAAATAATACCTCATTTGTAGCAAGTTGGTGCACTCTAATACTTTTGACAGATTCTATTGTACGGACAGTACCGGCAAAATTTTTCGTGCGGCGTCTGATAAAACTGTCCGTTTTCTGAAAGAACCTCCGCAACGAGATTTTTCAGCTTTACCGTAAATTCTTCTTCAACATCCTGAAAAGAAAGGGATTTATAATTCATTTTTATTTCCGGCGAAAAGTTATCTTCAAACAACTTTCGCAGACTGTATATGGCCGGTTGTAAATCAGCTTCTTCGCTACTATTTTTTTTATAAATCAGGCAATAGATGAGTGCCTGTAATATTTCCTTCTTCGGTTTTTCCCTGTCTTTTTCAAAAAGTTCTTCGAGTTCCTTTAGCCCGAAAGATTCCACATTTCCGGTTTTGTAGTCAATAATGCGCAGGTTTCCGTTTACCCGGTCAACCCGGTCAATTGTTCCGCCAATACGAACAGGGGTTTGTTTTCCGTTAACAGCAACATTCAGAACAGCACGATAATCACCCTCGAGCGCCACCAGTTGAAAAGGCGCTGCTGCCTCATCAATTTCGAGCACCCGCTGAATAAACGTTTTTGTGTTTTCGTAAATCAGAATGGTTTTCCCTTCCAGTTTCACCGATTGTTCATTGGGTTCTTTGTGCCTGAAATAGTGTTTGCCGATGGCTTTGCGGATTTCGTTTTCAATAAGTACCCTGTTTTTTTTAATTCGCTGCAAATCCTCCCGGTTCACCACTTTCCCCTCAAACGGTTTGTACAGGTTTTCAATCACTTCGTGAAATATACTACCAAACACCGGACTGTCGATTTCGTCCTTCATTTCATCGGGTTCGGGAAGCTGCAAAATGTACCTGAAATAAAACCGCAGGCTACACTGCAACCACGTGTTGATGGCAGTTGGTGAAAGGGCTTTTTGATGGTTTATCCGGTTTAAAAGCAGCGCTGTTTTTTCGTGTGAACCCTGCACTACGATTGGCGGCACCGGTTCGTTGGAAAACTGAAAATCGAGCGTTGACTTCTGCACATCGAGGTCGGAATCATACAGTAACTGAAAACCATAACGACTCAATTCTCCGGTACCGATTCCCTCTTTCAGGGTGCTGTAAGTGGCCGTCACGTTTTTGGCCCGCTGAATCAAGCGATATAAATAGTAGGCATACATGGCGTCCTGTTCATCGATGCCCGGCAACCCAAATCCTTTACGCAAATTAAACGGAATAAAAGAAGGTGCGGTAAATGTGCGCGGCCATTTGTTTTCATTCAAACCTAAAATAACGAGGTTGTCAAAATCGAGGCAGCGCGTTTCCAGAATTCCCATCACCTGCATTCCGCTAAGCGGTTCCCCTTCGAACGCCACCGAAACCTGCCCCACATATTGGTTGAAGAGTCGAAAATAAACCGCATCGCTGATTTCAGGCTGCCGGTCAGCAGCAACCCCGGCAACAACAGCTTCCAGCTTTTCTATGGCCTGATAAAGGGAAAAAATGATTTCGCTGAGCAATTGATTATTATCTTCGGATGCATTCATTATTTCATAAAACCGGCCCAGAATTTCCAAAAACCAGCGGCTATAATCTTTTACCACTGCCGGTAATCTAAAAATCAGCCGGTGCAGCGGCGAAAAATCGATTTCATTCAGCGGCACGGTAATGCGGTTGTTTTCTTTCAGTTTTGCAAGAAATTCAGCCGTTTTTTCCGGTTCAATGTTTCCCGTCAACTGGTGGTTCAGCACATCAGTAACAAAACGATGGTAAGCAACTGGTTCCCCGTACTCATTCTTCCGTTTGTTTTTCAAAAGATTTATCAGCAGCTGGATAAACCCGTAAACCACTGAATTTTTTACCGGGTAACCCATGGTTACATTCACCGTTCCAAAATCACCGGGAATAGCGCCAAGCACCGGATACAGCAGCGACTCATCGGCCAGCACCACGGCTGTGTTGTCGAACCTGTTTTTTACCTGCGACGCCTTTTCCTGCAAAAACCGGGGAATAATCTGAGCCTGCCCGTAATTGGAAGAAACCGCAACAAGCTTTATGTTTTTCTTTTCAGAAAACTGTCCACTATTCAAAACAAAATCGTTTGGCGGAGGAAATTGTTTCAGGTTTTCGCGCAAAAAACGCCCGGATTCATTTTTTTCGTCGTCGAGGTAAAACCGGTCGTAATCCCATAAAAATGCTGCCTTTTGTTGTTGATTCAGCAAATTAAAAAAAGCTTTCTCACACCTATTCAACACATTCAGTCCAATGATGTAATATTTTTTGAATTCAAATCCGGGCTCACTTTGGCTGAATTTTTCAATCACCTGCCGCGAAATCATTCCTCCGTAGGCCATTTTTTTTTCCAGCAAAACTGCTTTAAATTCGTCGTAAACCGGGTAAAGTTTCCGCCAGATGGAGATGAACCTTTCCTGATGAGATTTGAGGCTTGTTCCCGCCAGACTTCCCCAAAACCGTTCAATAGCTGCTTTTTGCTCCGGAGTAAGGTAATCGAAAAGTCCTTCAATTTCTTTCAAATCGGCAAGATTGGTAAACAAATCTTTGGCATTTACCAGATAGCGGTCGATGTCACTGAAATCAGCCAGCAGCACTTCGCCCCAAAAGTAAAAATCGTCGAAACTTTCCGAGGTGTGGGTATGCTTTTTAAAAATGGTGTAAAGCAACGAAATCAGATGCAGTTTTTCTCCCTGCTGCAAATCGGAAAAACCGGTAATCAGTTCGTTAACGGTTACTGTTTGTGGCCCGATAACCGGTTGAGAAATTTGTTTTTGCAGGTAGGAATTAAAAAAAACACCTGCTCTGCGATTGGGAAAAACCAGGCAGATTTCATGTAATTCGTCGCTGTGATGTTTAAAAATATATTCCGCACACCGGGAAAGAAACCGTTCCATACTTAAAAATTTTCACGAAGATAAAGAATGGCAGGTAGAATAAAAATGAAAATTGAAAATCGTTTTCGTATAGTGAGGAGAATTTGAACATTGTTTTTTTGCGCCATAAAGCGCTGCGAATTGCCATTTCCGTTTTTTTTATAGATTTTTGTTCCGTCAACTAAAATCATTTTGATGAAAGCGTTAATTTTAAAAAACCGCTGGTTTTTTCTGCCCTATTCCGTTTTTTTGTTAATCTGTGCTGTTTTGCTTTTCAGCTTCTCCAAACCCGAGCTGCACATTTTGCTTAACAAGGTTAACTCACCGTTTTTCGATGTGTTTTTTAAATACGTAACGCACCTCGGCGACGGAACTGTGATTGGAGTTCTTGCTGTTATCTTTCTTTTGGTAAAATACCGCTATTTTTTTGCTTTTCTTTCGGGAAGCCTGAGTGCAGCACTTGCCGTAAACGTTTTCAAAAAAGTGGTTTTTACCGAAATGTACCGGCCGGCCAAATATTTCGAGCTGTTTGAAACGTATAAACTTCATCTGATTGAGGGTGTCAACCAACATAGTTTGCAGAGTTTTCCATCGGGACACACGGCATCCTCGTTCAGTGTATTCCTAATGCTGGCTTTAATTACCAAAAACCGTTGGGGAAAGCTGGCACTCTTTTTCGCAGCGGTTGTGGTGGCTTACTCGCGGGTTTACATTTCGCAGCACTTTATAGTCGATATTACCGCAGGCTCCATTTTGTCGGTTCTTTTTATGGTTTTTGCATTTTTATGGGTTGAAAAATGGAAAAAGCCCTGGCTCGACAACTCATTATTAAACCAAATAAATCGTTTGAAATGACTGAAAAAATAAACCGGTGGAATCCTGCCGGCATTCAGCTTTTTATTGCTGCCGTTGCAGCCCTGCTGTTTATGCCTTTTCTGGGCGGCGTGCATTTGTTCGACTGGGATGAAATTAATTTTGCCGAATCGGCCCGCGAAATGATTGTAACCGGCGATTACCTCACCGTTCAGATTAATTTTCAGCCTTTTTGGGAAAAACCGCCCCTGTTTATCTGGATGCAGGTGCTTTCCATGAAATTGTTCGGAATCAACGAATTTGCGGCGCGTTTTCCCAACGCCGTTTGTGGAATTGTTACGTTGCTGGTGCTATTTACCATTGGCCGGAAAATCCGGAATAACATTTTTGGCTTGCTCTGGGTGCTGGCTTATGCCGGGTCGGTTTTGCCGTTTTTCTATTTCAAATCGGGTATTATCGATCCCTGGTTCAACCTGTTTATTTTTCTGGGTGTTTACTTTTTAATGCTGTATGCATTTCCTGAAAACAAGCATAAAATAAAAAACATAGTGCTTTCGGCCACATTTGCCGGACTTGCCGTGCTCACAAAAGGCCCCGTCGGATTTCTGTTGATTGCTCTCACCGGGGGCATTTTTCTGTTGTGGGTAAAATTTAAGGTAAAAGTGCGGGTAATTGATGTTGTTACATATTTTATGGTGTTGGCCCTGGTAGGCGGCTCGTGGTTTATTGTTCAGATTTTATCGGGAAATTTTGATACAGTAGTGGATTTTATCGTTTACCAGGTGCGGTTGTTTCAAACACAGGATGCCGGGCATGGCGGCTTTTTCGGCTATCATTTTGTGGTGCTGTTTTTTGGCGTTTTCCCCTCTTCCGTTTTGGCTTTAAAAGCATTTGGAAAAGAAACCACCGGTGAAACATTTTACCCGTTAATGAAAAAATGGATGGTCATTTTGTTTTGGGTGGTACTCATTCTGTTTTCAATTGTTAAAACCAAAATTGTGCACTACTCTTCGCTTGCATATTTTCCGCTCTCTTTTTTGGCGGCAAGCTGTGTTTATGGAATGTATCAAAAACGTTTTCAATGGAAAAATTGGATATCGGTAATCATTATCGCCATTTCTGTTTTGGTGGCGCTGCCGGTAATGTTGCTGCCATTTGTGGATAAATTCAAACACAAGATTATTGAAAGCAATCTGATAAACGATGCCTTTGCAGTTGAAAACCTGAGAGCAGAAGCTAACTGGACGGGATTTGAATTTTTGTCCGGCCTGTTTTTTCTGGTTGCGATTCTTTTTATTTTTACGCGGATAAAAAAAACCGAGCCATTGAGGCGGGCGGTTTTCATTTGGGGTACTACGCTGGTTTTTACGCTTTCCGTTATTCTTTTGCTGGTACCGCGCATCGAAGAATATTCGCAAAATGCCCTGGTCGAATTTTTTAAATCGAAAGCCGGCGAAGATGTTTACCTGAAAAACATTCATTTTAAATCGTACGCCACCTGGTTTTACGGTGAAACGCAGCCGCCATCGAATCAAAATTTTTATAACGAAGAATGGCTTTTAACCGGCGACATCGACAAAGACGTACATTTTGTAACCAAAATTCACCGGGCGCCGCTGATGAAAAAATACGACGATATTAAAGAAACCGGCCGGAAAAACGGCTTTGTATTTTACGTGCGAAAAGCCAAAAAATAATAAAACTACTTCATAAAATTCCGGTAATAATTTGCCTTTTGTTCGTCGTTAAAACGCACGTGTATGTTCGACATGTAACCTGCATATTCTTTTCTGGATTCCGGTTTGAGTTCCCACAACTTTTCAAAATAGCCCAGCGCCACTTTAAAGTCTGCAGTCAATTTATCGAGCTCCTTTAACAAAATCCGGTACTGGCTTCGGGTGCGGTTGTTTTCATATTTCGCCATTTCACGCTGGTAGCGGTCTTCTGTCTGGTGATAGATTTTTGGGGCATTCCACTCGAGTCCGTTAATATTTTCCGGGTTTAACTCCAGTAAAACCAGACTTACCGAATCACAAATTTCTTCGTTCCCCAGTCGCCTGTTTATTTCAAAATACTTTTCCAGGTTCTGTTCTGTATTTTTCGCTTTCTGAGGCATTTCTTCCCATACAACCAATGCCTTTTCCGTCATATCAATTTCATCGTAAATGGCAAACAGTCGTCGGTTCACCCCTTCTACTTCACCTTCAAAATTTTTGCTCAGGTATTCCAGTGCCGAAAGTTCTTTGGAAAGATTATCCTGTTTA
This sequence comes from uncultured Mariniphaga sp., assembly GCA_964639655.1. Classification (GTDB taxonomy): domain Bacteria; phylum Bacteroidota; class Bacteroidia; order Bacteroidales; family Prolixibacteraceae; genus Mariniphaga. The sequence continues at coordinate 10,043 of CAZXHP010000078.1, read as the reverse complement.
CGGTATATTTCGGCGAGAGTGGAATACATTTCAGCACTTGCAAAATTGCGGTAACGGGCCTGATCGAACCAGTCGGTGGCCTGAGAAATTTCCCCGGCGTTATAAGCAGTTTGTGCAGCCTGAGCATAAACAGCACCATCCAAATCGTTCATTTCGGCAAACTGATTGAAATATTTTTTCCATGCCTCAACCGCTGCTGTGTAATTACCCGCATTATCTGCAGTTTCTGCATTTTCTTTGTACGAAACCAGGTTTTTGGGCGCCCCGCATCCAACAACCAACAAAATAAAAAGCAAAATGAAATACTTTTTCTTCACCATATTTCTCTTTGTTAATAAGCGACAAAACTATAAGAATTAACAAGTGAAACGATTTTTTTTCATTTTTTGTGTAACGCACCGGCTTTTTAACCAGTCTTAACGAAAAGCCAGTTTTATGAAAAACAATACAATGATCTTTCTGTGCTTGATTTTTGCCGGAATTCTGCATGCACAGGAGACGGAAAGAAAACTTTACTTTGCCAACCAGGTAAACGGTTACGACATAACCATAGACGGAAAGCCGGATGAACCGGCGTGGCAGTCGGTGCAATGGGAAGATAATTTTATTCAATATGAGCCTCACGAAGGGAAAACTCCGCATCAACAAACCGAATTTGCCCTGCTTTACGACGAACACAACGTTTATGTGGCCATAAAAGCGCTCGACAAAAGTCCTGACAGTATTTCGATGCGCATGACCCGCCGCGATCTGGTTGAGGGCGACCAGGTTGGAATTGCGTTTGACACTTATTTGGACCGTCGTACGGCATTTCTTTTTGTAGTTTCGGCAGTAGGCGTGAAAGCCGACTGGGTGATGAGCAACGACGGAGAAAATGAGGATTTTACCTGGGATCCGATTTGGTGGGTAAAAACCAGTAAAACAGATTATGGGTGGACAGCCGAAATGCGTATCCCGCTTACACAACTGCGATTTGATAAAAACGGCGAACAAATGTGGGGATTACAGGTGTTCAGACAAATTTTCAAAAAAGAGGAACTTTCTGTGTGGCAACCGATGAAACGCGGTGGATCGGGTATGGTTTCACAATTTGGAAACATGAACGGACTGAAAAATATTCAGCCAAAAAATACCATCGACATTATGCCCTACGTGGTTGCACGGACCGAACGGTTTGAAAAAGACGTGGAAAATCCGTTTCGAAAAGATGGAAAAGATAACGGCTTCAATGCCGGCCTCGATGCCAAAATCGGACTTACCAACTACCTCACCCTCGACCTGACTGTTAATCCGGATTTTGGGCAGGTGGAGGCCGACCCGTCGGAAGTGAATCTCACTACCTACGAAACTTTTTTTGAGGAAAAGCGCCCGTTTTTTATCGAAGGGAAAAACATTCTTCATTACAAACTGATGTTTGGCGACGGCGATCTGGCATACGATGGCTTGTTCTATTCCCGCCGTATTGGCCGCAGACCACACTATTCACCCGATTTGGAAGACGACGAATATGCTAAAATGCCCGAATTTTCAAGAATTCTGGGCGCTGCAAAAATTACCGGAAAAACAAAAAACGGCTGGTCGGTTGGTATTCTGGAAAGTGTTACTGCAAAGGAACATGCTGAAATCAGGGGAGCCGGAAACGCCAGTAGTCAAACCGTGGACCCGTTTACCAACTATTTTGTTACGCGCGTACAAAAAGATTTTAACGAAGGAAGCACCTATGTTGGGGGAATGGTTACTGCCGTTAACCGGAGAATTGATGAAGAACACCTGGATTTTCTGCACACAAGCGCTTACACCGGTGGCATAGATCTGGTTCACAAGTGGAAAAATAAAATCTGGGCGCTGGATGCCGGCTGGTATTTCAGCCAGGTAAACGGCAGCCGGGAAGCCATTCAACGAACGCAGGAATCATACATCAGAACTTTTCAAAGGCCCGATGCCGGTTACATAAAATACGACACCACCCGCACATCGCTCATGGGCCAGGGAGGAAAGCTGACCGTTGGAAAGCTGGGCGGTAATCTGAAGTTTATGGGAGGTGTTGCCTGGAAATCTCCCGGACTGGAAATCAACGACATTGGTTATGCCCAGGATGTGGATAACATTTTCCAGATTTTTTGGGTAGGTTACCGGTTTTACGAACCATTTTCGATTTTTCGCGAAATCAACCTCAACTTTAATCAGTGGGTGCAGTTCGATTTTGGAGGAAATGTAACCGCACCCGGCGGAAACATTAACTGGTGGAGCAGCCTGAAAAACTACTGGCAAACCTACGGAAGCATTAATGTGAGCGGTAGCCAGTTATCCAATTCCATGCTCAGGGGTGGTCCAGCTTTGAAATCACCGGGAAATATGAATCTGTCGCTGGGTTTTTCAACCAACCAGCAGAAAAAAATGACTTTCAACTTTTCCACCAGCCAAAACTTCAGCAATGAAAAGGATTACCGGCGAATTCAAAATTACAGTTTTGGCGTGGGTTACCGTCCGCTGAAAACTTTGAGAATTGACCTGACACCCGGCTTTAACAAATCGAATGATGAAATGCAATATGTAACGCAGGTAGATTATGAAAACAACAAACGTTATATTTTTGGCCGGATTGAACGAAATACACTTCATATGTCGGTTCGGATAAATTACAACATTACCCCCGACCTGACTATTCAGTACTGGGGACAACCCTTCGTGGCCACCGGAAAATATTCGAGATTCAAGCACATCACAAACAGCAAAGCCGATGAAGTTGCTGACAGATATCAATTCTATACTACCAGTCAAATCAGCTTCGATGCCGCAGATGAAGTTTACCGGATTGATGACAACCTGGACAATGCAACAGATTACTCCTTTGACAAACCCGATTTTAATGTCAAGGAATTTTTGTCGAACATGGTTGTACGCTGGGAATACCGGCCCGGTTCAACATTGTTTCTGGTATGGTCGCAAACCCGCAGCGGATTCAGAAACGACGGTTCATTCGATTTTTCGCGCGATTTCGAAGGGCTTTTCGACGAAAAACCACACAATATTTTTCTGCTGAAATTTTCGTACCGGTTTGGGCGGTAGAATACGCACATTTTACTAATCAGCGGATTGGAATCCACTGCGCCCGTAATAAAGTCAAATTAATTATACACTTTTTTAGAATCATTCCGTATTAGCTCATCTAATCTGGTTTTTTCGAACCAATCCTTAAATTTACCATCATCAACAAAAAACCAAAAAATGATGGAAACCAGCAGAAGGGAATTCCTTCGCCAGCTTAGCCTTGCCTGCGGAAGTGTTTTGTTTATTCCGGCCTGCGCCGGATACGATTCACCCTGGCGGTTTTTCAGCGAAAAGGAAGCCCGCACCGTAATTGCATTTGCAGAGCAAATCATTCCTGCCGACAAAGACCCCGGAGCTACTGATGCCAACGTAGTCAATTTCATCGACAAACAACTGATTGGACCTTATACCCGGTTTCAGGAAGATTACCGAAAAGGCATAACTGCCATCGAAAATTCAGCCCAAAAAATTTTTCAGAAAACATTTTATGAACTTGACTGGAAAAACCAGACCGGGTTTATGGAGCAAATGGAAGCCGGAAAACTTCCCGAAGAATTCTGGGCGGAAGTGAACCAGCGCAATTTTTTCAATCGGCTGCTCGACCACTCCATGCAGGGATTTTACGGTTCCCCGCGTCATGGTGGCAATAAAAACTACGTAAGCTACAAAATGATGCGGCTCGATTACCCGCATGTATTGGGACAAAACCGCTACGAATCGAAATGTGCCACCGCCAAAATTTTAGAGCTATGAAGAATAAACATGTAAATGCAATAGTGGTGGGGGCAGGCGCCGGAGGCGGGGTAGTTGCCAAAGAACTGGCCGTGGCAGGACTTTCGGTTGTGCTTTTTGAACGGGGTGGATGGGCCACATACGACGACCATGATGATGACGAACTTATCTCGCAACGAACAACTGTACTTGGAAATGCTTTCGGACCCGATGATAAACGGCACCGACGGGTGGTCGTAAACAGCGATGGTTCAACCCGGATTGTTCTGCCAAGCGAAGGCAGTTACAGCAACAATGCAGCCTGTGTAGGCTCCGGAACAGTAAGTTACGGCGCCATGGCCTGGCGGTTTATGGAAAAAGATTTCACCATGAAATCCACTTACGGTCATGTGGAAGGCTCCACACTCGACGACTGGCCCATCACCTATTTCGATTTGGAACCTTATTACGAAAAGGCGGAATGGGAAATCGGCGTTTCGGGTGAAAGCGGGGCAAATCCATTCGAATCGCCCCGAAAAAAACCCTACCCCATGCCTCCGTTTGCTTACAATTATTCGGCAAACATTCTGGCAGATGCCGCTCAACGATTAGGCCTGCATCCGTTCCCGATTCCTATGCTACGTAATTCTGTACGTTACGGCGGTCGCCCCGCCTGCTACCGCATGCGGAGTTGCGTAGGATTTGCCTGCCCGGTAAATGCCAAATGCGGCACGCACAACACAGTAATTCCCACAGCCATTGAATCCGGCAACTGTGAACTGCGCACCCATTGCCAGGTTGCCGAAATTATGATTGACGAGAAAGGCCGGGCAACAGGCGTAAAATATTTCGACGAAAATGACAAGGGACAGATTCAAACTGCCGATATTGTAATTATTGCAGCAGCAGCGGTTGAAACTGCCCGGTTACTGCTCAACTCAAAATCGAAATTGTTCCCCAACGGGGCTGGCAATAACAACGACTGGGTTGGCCGAAACCTGCAGGGCCATGCTTACACAGGGGCCCACGGGTTAATAAAAGACGACGTTTACGACGATGTAGGTCCGGGAGCCACACTGGCAATTGCCGATTTCAACCACAATAATCCGGGAATTGTTGGAGGCGGAGTATTGTGCAATGAATTTACAGCTATGCCCTACCTTTTCTCGAAAATGCGTCCTCCCGGCGCCAAACGTTGGGGGCCTGAGCACAAAGAATACCAACGCAGTCAGTTTAAAAAACTGATTCGGTTACATGGACCTTTCCAGGAAATACCCAATTTTGAAGCACGGGTTACAGTGGATCCTGATGTAAAAGATCATTGGGGAATTCCGGTGGCACGACTTTCCGGATCGCGACATCCTTATGATCCCACCGGATGCCAGTTTATGTCAGACCGCGCCGAGGAAATTCTAAGAGAAGCAGGTGCATATCACACCTGGCAAAGTGTGGGCGGGAAAGGACTCAGCGGAGGGCAACACCAGGCTGGTACGGCGCGAATGGGCAACGACCCCAAAACTTCCGTTACCAATAAATTCGGACAGATACACGACATTGATAATCTGTTTGTTGCTGATGGTAGCCTGTGTGTTACCAACGGAGGTTTCAATCCGGCGCTTACGATTTTAGCGCTCGGCTATCGGGTTGGAGATTACATTGTAAAAAACTGGAACGGAACCCAATTCAAATCCTAACTTATGAAAACAAACCTTTTAAAAAATACAGTCCGAATCATCGTTGTTCTTTTTATCCTTTTAATTGTTTTGGGAGTTTCATACGCAATGTGGAATGTTGCCAGTCCTGAAAAAACCTGTGCCAGCTGCCACGAAATCAGTCCGTCACACAACACTTGGACAGCTTCGGCACACCGCGAAATCTCCTGTTTTAAATGCCATGGAACTGCCTTTGAAAATGGCTGGCACAGTTTATCAGAAAAAGGCCGGATGGTTGTGCGTCATATCCAAAACAAACCGCACCCCGATGAAATCCGGTTAACTGAAGCACAGGTTTTGAAAACAATGGATCGGTGTATTTCCTGCCATCAAAATGAATATGCCAACTGGCTGGCCGGCGGCCACTCTGCTACCTATGCCGACATTTTGCTGGATGACACTCACAACACCACTGAACAACTCAACTTCGACTGCCTGCGCTGCCACGGAATGTTTTATGCCGGTACAATTCCCGATTTGGTTGAACCCATTTCGCAGCAGGGTCCCTGGAGCATGAAGGACAAAAAAATGACCGACAAACCCACCATACCGTGTATGACTTGTCATCAGATTCACAGTAAAGGCAAACCGGCTCAACGACCGGATTATTCCAGTCCGAATAACATTTTCTATAGCAGAAACCTGGAAAATAGTTCCATCGGTTTTTACATACGAAATGAAAAAACTCATTTTGATTTGGACAATCTTCCAACGCCAATTATCCTGAACGGAACCGATACGATACAAACACCAGCCGATCCGGTTTACCGGCTGTGTGTACAATGCCATGCGCCTTCAGTCTGGCACCAGGCAGGCAGCCACGATGACCGAACCCCAACTGGCGTACACGAGGGAATCAGTTGCAGGGCATGTCACGAGCCTCACTCCAACTACCAGCGTAATTCATGCGACAAATGCCACCCGGGGAAATCGAAAAACTGCAAACTGGATGTCAGAACCATGAACACTACCTATTTTTCGCCTTCCAGCGAATATGACATTCACTTTGTATCGTGCGATGATTGCCATGAAAACCAAATCAAGTAAATTCAACCGGAATATGTGACCTCTCAAAATGAATATATTTTATTACTTTTCAATCGGAATTCTAAACTAATAGTTTATGTTCAGACGAAAACACGAAGTTAACGAAGACAACCATACCTCGAAATTACCTTTTTTTTCCTGGTTTCCGGATGGGAATTAGCCCGGGAATAGCATTTTAAACATTTAGTTTAAAGCAATGATTTTTGTTTTTATACTGTACCTGGTTGTTCTTATTGGTATCGTGGCCTGGTCGGCACGGCGGTCGAAAACCAATGTCGATTTTGTAATTGGCGGGAAAAAAATTTCAGGTTATTCACTCGCCTTATCGGAGCGGGCCACGGGAGAATCGGCATGGTTGCTGCTGGGACTCACCGGCCATGCTTATGCTGAAGGAATGGCGGCTATTTGGGTGGCTTTGGGTTGTGTGGCCGGAATCCTTTTTCTTTGGACATTTCTGGCCCAGCCTCTGCAAAAAATTACGGAACAAACCGGAGCTCTTACCGTTCCCGGTTTGTTTTCAGGGTCATTTAAAGGGACGACGAAAAGTTTTAGTCTGCTTTCATCACTGGTTATCGTTTTCTTTTTTGTGCTTTATATTGCTGCCCAGTTCAGCGGCGCAGGAAAAATTTTCAACGACACCTTCAACATCGATCCGTTTTGGGGAATGGTTATTGGTTCGGCGCTGGTAACGCTTTACACCATGCTGGGCGGATTTATTACCGTGGTTGCCACCGACGCGTTCCAGGCCGTTCTTATGGTTTTTACCTGTGTGGTTCTGCCCGTTATTGCGCTGGGAATTGCCGCCACACACGGCATTTCCATTGCTGAAACCATTCTTTCAGCCAGCTACACGGTTCCGCTCAATATCGACACTGTTAAACAGGCCACCGGCGGATTACTCATATTAAACGGCTTAAGCTGGGCATTTGGCTATACCGGCCAGCCACAGTTGCTTTCGCGTATGATGGCCATGCGCTCGGAAAAAGAAACCCGGCAAAGCAGGTGGGTTGCAGTTTTATGGACGCTGCTTGCTTACGGAGGCGCATTTCTGATTGGTATCGTCGGGTACAAGCTCGTCCAGGCAGGTGCATTGGGCGATGCTGCGGCAAGTGTGGCCAACGATTCGGAAAAAATTATGCCTGCTATGGTGATGACGCTGCTCAATCCTGTTCTGGCCGGAATTCTTTTATCGGGCGCCGTTTCGGCTATGATGTCCACCGCCTCGTCGCAACTGATGGTAGTTTCCTCATCGATGACCGAAGACTTGTACTTGCAGGTAACGCGAAAAAAAATCAGGGAAAAACGGTTGTTATTTCTGAACAAATTGTTGACGCTGGCCGTTGGACTGGTCGGCTTTCTTTTGGCCATTACCATGCAGGAGACGGTTTACGGACTGGTTTCGTACGCCTGGAGCGGAATTGGAGCATCATTTGGACCGGCTATCGTTTTGTTGGTTTTCTGGAAAGATTTTTCGCGTACAGGCGCTTTTGCAAGCTTGATTGCCGGTACTTTATCAGCCGTTATTTGGAAAACCTGGGTTGCATATCCAACCGGTATTTCCGAACGACTGGCCAGCTATTTACTGGCTTTTTCCGCAGCAATTATTTTCAGTCTGATTTTCCCTGAAAAACGAGTGAAAAAATAAAAAAATCACCGGGAAATATCGTCTCGGTGATTTTTTATAATTTACAGCGACTAAAATTTACTTACAAAAAAAGGTACTGTGTTAAAATGTAAACGGGCAACAATACGATTATCGAAAACTTAAAAATATACCCGAAAAAACCGGGCATTGCTATTTCATTTTCCTCAGCAATGGCTTTCACCATAAAATTAGGCCCGTTTCCAATATAGGTCATGGCGCCAAAAAATACCGCACTTAGGCTGATTGCCTTCAACAAAATTTCCGGGATTCCTGCAACCATTGTTGAACCGCTGAACTGCCCGGCCATTCCCAATGCCAGATTATGAAAGGAAACCGCTGTTGGTGCATTATCGAGAAATGCACTTAATCCGCCGGTGGCACTGTAAAATAAAAGCGGCGAATCGATACCAAATGTGTGAGCGTTTTCTTTAAGGTAAATGAGCGCCGGCACCATTGTAATAAAAATTCCGAAAAACAGAAAAGCAACCTCCACAATGGGCCCCCAGGTAAATTTATTTTGAACGTACCGCATTTCTTTGTTGCTTGTAATCAGCGAAAGAACAGCCATCAACAAAATTACGCCTTCGCGAATAAATGCAAGATTATGGTTGTGGTGAATGGCAGGAATGAATTGTTGATTTAAAAATGCAACCGAAAAAACCACGCCCAGCAAAAAAATAAAATTTTGTCTTCCCCGCAACCGGATGGGATCCAAATTCGAACGGTCTCTGACTATTGCTTTAACAGGTTCTTTTGCATGGTAGTAACTGTCAGTGATATAAAAAAGCAAAAGGAAAATGGAATTGGCAAACAACCAGGGCCAGAACAACCCAAAAAACCATGCAAATGGCGCACCTCTCAAATAAAGCAGAAAAAGTGGCGGGTCTCCCAGCGGAGTCAGCATTCCGCCGGCGTTGGCTACAATGGCAATAAAAAAAAGAATGGTATGAACTTTAAACATACGCTCCTGGTTCGTTCTGATAATGGGCCGGATAAGCAACATGGCTGCCCCCGTTGTACCCATAAATGAAGCAAGAACTGCCCCAATCGCCAGAAAAACAGTGTTGGTAAGTGGTTTGGCTTCAATATCACCTTTCATGTGAATACCGCCTGTAATAATAAACAAGGCGCCCAGCAAAATAATAAACGGAATGTAATCGAAAAAAATCTGGTGCATCAGTTCATGATGCAAACCACGGTAAATTAAAACGATTGAAACCGGAATACCCAGCACAAGTGAAACAATCAACTTGTTTTTGTTTTCTTCCCACCAGTGGCTAAACAGTAACGGCCCAACAGCAATAAATAGCAACATCACCATAAACGGTGCCGACATCCACAAAGGCATCGACTCAACAATTCCATGATTCATAAGCAAAATATATTTTTGAGAAATTTTTGGGGGCCGAATGTAGATAAAATTTTCTTTAAAAAACGACTTTTTTATCTTTATTTTTAGTTGATATTAATCAACATTCTGTGACTTTGAGCACATTACCTTATTCCATCCGTACAATTTTCGGGTAAAATTCTCCCAAAACCTCTACCAAATCTTTTTGAAATTTCATCACTTCGAAAATATCTTTATAGGCAAACGGTGATTCGTCAATTCCCCCGCCAAGCAATTCCACACCCTGTTCTGCGAGGTATTTTTTCAGCTGACTTTGTGTAAAAGTTTGTTTCGCCGCGTTGCGTGACATCAGGCGACCGGCACCGTGAGAAGCGGAATTCAGGGCCTCTTCGTTTCCTTTTCCCGTTACAATAAACGCCGGTGAGGCCATAGTACCCGGAATAATTCCCACGTCGCCAATGCCTGCGGGAGTGGCGCCTTTACGGTGAATAATAATTTCTTCACCCGTTTCCAGCGTTTCTTTCCA
>CAZXHP010000077.1:0-16161 GCA_964639655.1 uncultured Mariniphaga sp. | reverse complement strand
TTTTTGTTTGGCGGCATAAATAATTCCACCCTTTTGCGGATGAACAGCCAGTAAGTAAAGTTTTTCGGAAAGTGAAAGCGATTTGTCCATTTTTATAAACGTTTGATTTTTTCTTTCTTTACATGTTCTTAAAACCCGGATGAAGGTACAAAGTTTCCGGGAAACAATCGAAACAAATGTTAAATACAAATTTATGAGAAAAGGATTTGCAAGCGACAATAATTCGGGAGTTCACCCTTCCATTTTAAAGGCCATGGAAGATGCCAACCACGGTCATGTAAAAGGTTACGGCGACGATCCCTACACAGAAAAAGCTATTAAAATTTTCAAAGAAAAATTCGGGCAGAAAACCGAAGTATTTTTTGTTTTTAACGGCACAGGGGCTAATGTTTTGGGACTGTCAACGGTAACCCGCAGTTTCCATTCCATTATTTGTGCCGAAACCGCCCACATTGAAGAAGACGAATGTGGCGCACCGGAAAAGTTTACGGGCTGCAAACTGTTGCCGGTTGAACCGGTAAACGGCAAACTCACTCCGGAAAGGATTCAGCATCACCTGAAAGGATTTAATTTTGAACACCATTCGCAGCCGCGGGTTATTTCCATTTCGCAGGTAACCGAAATGGGCACGGTTTACCAGCCGGAAGAAATAAAAGCGCTGGCCAGTCTGGCCCACAGCCACAACATGCTGCTGCACATGGACGGCGCCCGGATTGCCAATGCTGCTGTTTCACTTAACCTGGATTTTAAGGCATTTACCATAGAGTGCGGCGTGGACGTGCTTTCGTTTGGCGGAACAAAAAACGGCATGATGATGGGTGAAGCGGTAGTTTTTTTCGACCCTGAACTGACCACTTACACCAAATATCTGCGCAAACAAAGCATGCAGCTCTACTCGAAAATGCGGTTTGTGGGCGCACAGTTTGTGGCCTATTTTGAAAACAATTTATGGAAAGAAACAGCCACTCATGCCAATAAAATGGCGAAACTGCTGGAAGCGGAAGTGGCAAAAATTCCGGAAATAAAAATCACCCAGCCGGTGGAAGCAAACGGAATTTTCGCCGAAGTTCCACCGGAGATTATTGAACCGTTGCAGCAAAAATTTTTCTTTTACATGTGGAACGAAAAACGATCGGAAGTGCGCTGGATGACATCGTTTGACACAACGGAAGAAGAAATTTATGCGTTTGTGGAGTTGATAAAAACCTTGATTCGTGCAAATTCCAAATAACAACTTATCGTTATGCGCCTTTTTACTTACTATCCAAGCAATCCCCGCCGGCTGGACCCGGAAATGGAAAAACGAATATTTTTCCACAGCCTGGTACTTCCGGCAGCGTTTGTGTTTGTGTTTTGGATGGTAGAAATAATCGAGGTGACCACATCGTTAAGTTTTGTAAAACTCGGCGTTTACCCGTTGCACTGGAAAGGACTTCCCGGAATTTTGTTTTCTCCGTTTATCCACTCCGGGTTTAACCACCTGATGTCCAACTCCATTCCTTTTTTTATTCTGATGTTCATGCTCATTTATTATTACCGGCGCATTTCATATCAGATATTTTTTCTGCTCTATTTTTTATCGGGAATAACGGTTTGGTTTGCAGGTCGCGAAGCCTGGCACATTGGTGCAAGTGGTGTGGTTTACGCTATGGCGGCCTTTCATTTTGTGAGCGGTGTTATCCGAAACGATGTAAGGTTGTTAACCTTTTCTGTGGTTGTAGTATTTCTTTACGGAGGGTTAATCTGGGGCATTTTTCCCATCGACCCGAAAGTTTCGTGGGAGGGCCACTTGTGGGGTGCAGTTTCAGGAGTGGTGCTGGCTTTTTATTACCGCAAATACCTTATCCGCCGCGATAAATTCGACTGGGAGGAAGAAGAGGAGGAAGAAGTTAGCAGTGAACAGTCGCAGCTAACAGAGGAAGAGAAAGAAAACAGTAAACAGTCGCAGCCGGCAGACCAAAGCAGGGACGATTATCCTAAACCGGGAAACGTGAGCCACACCGGAGAATTTTAACTGTTTCATGCTGTGTAACATTCCAAATAATCCGTTAAAAGGAAACATTCCATTGAATTTTAGGTATATAATGAAACAGAAATTAAAACAGCAAAGACATGAACCCAAGGTTGATGGTACTTATTGATTTTTCGCCGCAAACAGAGGTAATTCTAAAGCTTGCAAAACGGTGGAGCGAAATAATAAAAGCTGAAATTCTTTTAATTCATCAGGTTACTTACGCAGTACCTGCTTTGGCAGACAGCGATACCAGAACAAAAATTATTCAGTTTGAAAAAGGAAAAGTAAATACCGAACTAAACAATTTAATTCGAAAACATTTTGGAAAAACAGATACTGTTGATTTTGAAATTTTTGAAAAAAATCTGATTCCTTCTTTAAAAAAACTGGTTGGAAAAAAGTTTAATGACATTGTTATGTTAGGCACAGAAGGTTCGGGCATTTTAAAAAAGTATTTTATGGGAAGTACCGCTCTTAAAATTATCGATGAATTAAATTGGCTGACCATTACAGTTCCTCCTTTTTATGAAACTCATTTTCCGCAAACACTAACCGTTGCAGTTACGCACAAATACCCGCTGAACAGAAAGATATTCAGTAATTTTTTAGGGACAATTCAAAATTTTATTGAACAGGTGCATTTTTTGTCAATTGTAACCCCCGGCGAAAATGTAAAAAAGGCGCATGAATACCTGCTCAATTTAACGCAGGAATGTGAGCATAATATTCCGTGTACTTACGATTTATTTGAAGGCAGCTCTGCTTTTGACGCGGTAAAAAACTTTGTGCTGGACAATCCAAATACCTTGCTTGTTGTACAAAAGGGCTCGCGAAACCTTTCCGATCACCTTTTCAGAAAATTTTTTATTAATGATTTGGTGTACGACAGTTCATTGCCTCTGATTATTATACCGCAATAAATACAAATTTTTTTCGGCAATAAACCTTAAACAATAAATTTTTGTTTCCATAAAAAACATATATGACACTAACAACTGAGAACATACTATTAATCGGGTCGATTTTATTATTTATTTCACTTTTTGCCGGAAAAACCTCGTTTAAGTTTGGCGTTCCGGTGCTTGTTTTATTTATATCGATAGGTATGCTTGCCGGCTCCGAAGGAATTGGCGGCATTTATTTCGACAATCCCAAAACAGCCCAGTTTATTGGCATTGTAGCATTAAATTTTATCCTGTTTTCCGGAGGTCTCGACACCGATTGGAAACAGATAAAACCTGTGATTTGGCATGGAATAACATTATCTACTTTGGGGGTTATGCTTACTGCAGTTTCACTTGGTATATTTGTTTGGGCGGTTACTGATTTCACCATTTACGAAGGGCTGCTGTTAGGTTCAATCGTTTCTTCAACCGATTCGGCCGCTGTTTTTTCCATTTTACGCGCCAAAAGTCTTGCACTAAAAGGAAACCTGAGACCGACACTTGAGTTGGAGAGCGGCAGCAATGACCCGATGGCTTATATTTTAACCATAGTTTTTACAGGACTTGTTGTAAATCAGGATGCCACACTTTTAGGGATTCTTCCCATGTTTTTAGCCCAGCTGATTATGGGAGCCATTACCGGACTGGTATTTGGAAAACTCAGCACATGGTTTATCAATAAAATCCAGCTCGACTATGAAGGGTTGTACATTGTTTTAGTTATAGCCATCATGTTTTTCACCTTTTCGTTTACCAATTTTATAGGTGGAAACGGATTTCTGGCTGTTTATATTTCGTCGGTTTTTCTGGGAAATCAGGATTTAATTCATAAAAAGAAAATTTTAAAATCGTTCGATAGTTTTGCCTGGCTGATGCAAATTGTACTGTTCCTCACTTTGGGACTGCTGGTTTACCCCAGTCAAATTGTTCCTGTAATAGGAATCGGGCTTTTGATTTCAGCTTTTTTAATAATTATCGCCCGGCCTTTAAGCGTATTTATCAGTTTACTCCCATTTAAAATTGATTTACCCAGCCGCTGGTTTTATTCCTGGGTTGGGCTCAGAGGTGCTGTTCCTATTGTTTTTGCTACTTACCCTTTACTGGCGGGAGTGGAACAGGCCCATATGATTTTCAATATCGTATTTTTTATTTCCCTCACTTCCATTTTACTGCAGGGAACTACTTTACCGGTTGTAGCCAAATGGCTGAAGCTCACAATTCCCGAATCGCTGAAAAAACGTACCAAAACCGATATCGAATTGTCCGATAGCATCAAATCGTTGCTTACCGAAATCAAAATTCCAGAAAACAGTCCGGTTGCGGGCAAACAAATTGTTCAGCTGGGGTTGCCGCCAACCACCCTCATTTCTTTTATTTTACGCGACAACAAATACATAACACCCAACGGTTCAACGGTAATTGAAACGAATGACACCTTATTCGTTTTATCAGAAAATAAAAATTCCCTGTCAGATGTGTTTCAATGCCTTAAAATGAATTTAAATTAACGTTCACCTTTCCTTTTTCCCAAAAAAACACAGAAAAAGGCTGAGTTTATTAAAAAGTACTATTTTTGCGCCCAAAATAAAGAAGTTCATTAAAGCATGATTAGCAGAAGGATAATCCGCACCAAGGTATTGCAAGTGTTGTATGCCTACTATACATCGGAAGATAAATCGCTTAACAACGCCGAAAAAGAGTTGTTTTTTTGTATCCGAAAAACCTACGATTTATACCATTATTTACTTGCTTTGGTTATTGAAATTACCGATTTTGCGGAACAGCGGATAGAAATCAAGCGAAACAAACACCAGCCCACTTACGAAGACCTTCATCCCAATACAAAATTTATTAGCAACCAGGTTATACAGCAACTTCGCGAAAACCGTTCCCTGCATACCTACATCGAACAACAAAAATTAACCTGGGTGAATTATCCGGAGCTGATAAAGGAATTATACCTCTTTCTTATTGAGTCGGACTTTTACAAAGCATACATGGCCGATAAAAACCGCTCGTTTTTTGACGACCGGAAATTTATTGAAAAAGTGTTCACCAATATAATTTTGCTGGCAGAAAACCTCTACGAAGCGTTGGAAGAAATGAGCATCTACTGGAACGACGATGTGGAATTTACGGTTTCCATGATTTCAAAAACCTTAAAAAAATTCAATCCGCATTCTGGATCCGACCAAAAACTGCTGCCTATGTTCAAAGACCAGGACGACCGGGAGTTTGCCAAAGACTTATTGCGAAAATCCATCATTAATCACGATGAACTTCGCGAACTTATAAAAGAACATTCGCGCAACTGGGATTTGGACCGTATAGCGTTTATGGACATTCTGATAATGCAACTTGCTGCAACAGAGTTCATTTACTTTCCAACCATCCCCACAAAAGTTTCGTTGAATGAATACATCGAGCTTTCGAAATATTACAGCACCGAAAAAAGCCGGAACTTCATCAATGGTATTCTCGATAAAACATTAAAAGATTTAAAAAAGTCGGGTAAAATAAACAAAGCCGGACGCGGTCTTATTGGCGAAAATTAAGAAATTAGCCGGCGGTTGAAGCTGAAAACCAAAACAATTGGTTATTTTTGCAGGCAGAAAAAGAAAATTTATAATTAAAAGTTTATACAATGATTGACAAATTACTGATGATGCAGCCCGAAGGATCGGAAGCCAATCCGCTCATGAGTTTCCTTCCGTTGCTGTTAATTGTGGTCGTTTTCTATTTTTTTATGATTCGCCCGCAAATGAAACGCCAGAAAGAAGTACGCAAATTTCGCGAAAGCCTGTCTAAAGGCGATAAAGTGGTAACTACCGGCGGAATTTACGGCCGTATTGTGGAAGTTAAAGACACCACCATTATTTTGGAAATTGCCAAAGATGTGCAGATTAAAGTGGACAAAAACGGAATTATCAAAGACATGAGCGACGCTCCGCAACAGCGATAACGAACCAACAACCATTTAAAAGACTAAGGCTGCCCGGTAAAAGGCAGCCTTAGTCTTTTTGTTTGTTGGTTTGCTCTTCTTCAACTCTCCCCTTAGGGGAGATGCCGAAGGCAGTGGGGCTTTATACATTAAACCTGAAGTGCATAATATCGCCGTCTTTTACCACGTAGTCCTTTCCTTCGATGGCAATTTTGCCGGCCTCGCGGCAGGCATGTTCCGAGCCCAGGTGAATGTAATCATCATATTTAATTACTTCTGCCCGAATAAAACCTTTTTCGAAATCGGAATGAATGATTCCGGCAGCTTTGGGTGCTTTTGTTCCCTTTACAAAGGTCCAGGCGCGGCTTTCGTCGGGTCCGGTAGTAAAAAAGGTTTGCAAGTTTAACAACCGGTAAGCAGCATGAATCAGTTTGTTTACCCCCGGCTCGTCAAGACTGAGTTCTTCCAGAAAAAGTTGTTTTTCCTCATACTCTTCCAACTCGGCAATGTCGGCTTCGGTTGCAGCTGCAATAACCAGTAATTCTGCACTTTCATCTTTAACAGCTTCTTTCACGGCTTCCACATATTTATTACCGGCTTTTGCCGACACTTCATCCACATTGCATGCGTACATTACCGGCTTGTTGGTTAACAAAAAAAACTCTTTGGCCAGCCTTGCTTCTTCTTCGTGCAACATCAACGTTCTGGCCGATTTTCCCTGTTCCAGCACCGTTTTATACCGCAAAGCCAGTTCATACATTTTTTTTGTTTTCGGATCCGTTCCGTGTTTGGCCTGCTTTTCCAGTTTTTCAATGCGGTTTTCAATGGTTTCCAAATCTTTAAGCTGAAGCTCTGTGTCAATAACTTCTTTGTCGCGAACCGGATCGATTGAACCATCCACGTGGGTAATATTGTCGTTATCGAAACAACGCAACACATGAATAATGGCATCGGTTTCACGAATATTTCCCAGAAACTGGTTGCCCAATCCCTCGCCTTTGCTGGCGCCTTTTACCAAACCGGCAATATCCAGAATTTCTACGGTAGTGGGTACAACTCTTTTGGGATGGTCAATTTCTGCCAGTTTAACCAGTCTTTCATCGGGTACACTAATAACCCCCATATTAGGTTCGATGGTACAAAAAGGAAAATTTGCCGATTGTGCCTTTGCGCTCGACAAACAATTGAAAAGTGTTGATTTTCCAACATTGGGCAAACCAACAATTCCACATTTTAAAGCCATTTTTACTGTTTAAAATTTGCGGTGCAAAGGTAATTTATTCCTGATTTTTAAAGTTCTTTTTTTTCGAAAACTTCTTTTAACTGTTTTTCCGGTATAATCTTTATTTTTCTTATTGTTTCGGGCACAAGTTCGGATTCCAATTTGTACATTTGCCGAAACTTGATTCTTATGATTTTACAGAATATTTCAGTCGATTGTGTCATCTTCGGTTTTAAAAACGATAAACTCAACGTATTACTTTGGCAGGCCGAACCGGAATTGCTTGAAAAATTTCTTACCACCAGGGAAGAATACGAGCAAATTAAAATTCTTTTCGAAAAGAATCCGGCATTAAAGTCCGATGACTACTGGGGCCTGATTGGCACCCATCTTCCAACAGAAGAAGATTTGGACAACTACGCAAAAAAAATTCTGAAAACAGCTACCGGCCTCGATAATGTTTACCTGAAACAGGTAAAAACATTTGGCGCGCTTAAGCGGGTGCCCCACTTCAGAGTGCTCACGGTGGCTTATTATGCTTTAATCAATCCCGATTACCACGACCTCAAACTTTCACCTGTTGCAAAGGCAGTTAAATGGTTTGAAATTGATAACCTGCCCCATGTTATTTTCGATGTGAAGGAAATAATAAACAAAGCATTGAAAAAACTCCGGGAGGAAGTACAATACCACCCTGTTGGGTTTCATTTGTTACCCGATAAATTTACACTCACCCAATTGCAAACCATGTACGAGGTCATTCTCGATAAAAAACTGGATACGCGCAACTTCAGGAAAAAAATTCAAAATATGGGGTTACTTATCGACACCGACCAAAAACAAACCAACGTTGCCCACCGTGCGGCAAAACTTTATTCATTCGATATGAATATTTACCATCAATTGGTTGAAGAAGGGCTGAATTTCAGAATATAGTCGGGTTAAACCTTTCCTGAATTACAGGGTCTTACTGGGTAAACAATGTATATGGAAGCAGACGACCGTAACCTGATTGCCGAACTAAAGCAGGAAAATACCAGAGACCTTGCTTTTCATCGTTTGGTGAAATTATACCAGGAGCGGTTGTACTGGCACATTCGAAAGATTTTATTGAGCCACGAAGATACTGACGATGTATTGCAAAACACTTTTGTAAAAGTATGGAAAAGTATTGAAAACTTTAGAGAAGAATCTTCGCTCTACACCTGGCTTTACCGCATTGCGACCAATGAATCCATTACCTTTTTAAATTCAAAAAAACGCCGGAATCTGCTTCCGTTAAACGATGTCAGCGATTACCTGATGGAAAACCTGACCTCGGACCCTTATTTCGAAGGAGATAAATTACAGCTGAAACTTCAACAGGCAGTTTTACAACTTCCCGAAAAACAACGTATAGTTTTTAATATGAAATATTTCGATGAAATGAAATACGAAGATATGTCGAAAATTCTTGGTACATCGGTGGGTGCGCTTAAAGCATCTTACCATCATGCCGCAAAAAAAATTGAAGAATTTATTAAAACCAGTGACTAAATAACTGGCGTTAAACTTTTTTTTATTTAAAGAGTCAAACATGTAAATTTTGGAAGAAATGAACAAATTAAAAAAAATCGCACCTGAATTATCGAAATTGAAAAAGGAACAGCCCTTTGGTGTTCCAGACAACTATTTCGATGATTTTTCCGCCCGGCTGCATTACCGGCTGGAAACAGAAAAACAGGCTCTTCCACAACCCAAAAATTCTTTTTTAAGGTATTTGAAACCGGCACTCGGGCTGGCAGCAAGCTTTGCCCTTATTTTTATGCTGGTATATTGGCCTGTCAGGTCTTTCCTTCCCAGCTATCTGGCCAAAACAAATACCTATATTGAAACTGAAACCGAAGAAAACGAATTCCTGACATTTATCGAAAAATTAGACGAAAACTCTTTTTTTGCCATAATCCAGGAGTCACATTCAAATGAAGAAACAGTAAATGGAAGTTTTGATGATGAAGAACTGATGAATTACCTCAGCTCTAATGTTTCCGACTACGAAATTTATTTACAAACTGAAAATTAAAAAAATGAAAAAAATATTTTTATTTACTGTTTTGCTGGCTTTTGGTGCTGCAACTTTTGCCCAGCCAAAGGATAAAAACCACGAAGAAAGGTGGGAAAAATTTCGTTCCGAGAAGGTAGCTTTTCTCACATCGAACCTTGAACTTTCGCCAACTGAAGCTCAAAAATTCTGGCCGGTATATAATCAGTTGGAAAAAGAACGCTGGGAGGCTCAAAAATTCAGGAGAGAAATGGAAGAGCGGGTTGTGGAAGCTGAAGAAACCATGTCGGACCATAAAATCAAACAACTTACCCGTGAGTTTGCAGGCAGTTTGCAAAAAGAGGCCGACTTGCTGGTAAATTACAATGACAAATTTCTCGAAATTTTACCACCCGGGAAAGTCTTAAGGCTATATAAGGCTGAAAATGAGTTTAGAATGTATATGATAAAAAAATTCAGGGACCGGAAAAAAAACGGAGAATAAATCAATAGGCGAAGGGTATGATCAAAAAAAAGACAGGAAAAAAACCTGTCTTTTTTTTGCAGCCAACAAATTTTTTGCCTAAAGCGCTTTAAACCACTCCTGAAAATACTTTCCAAGCCACGGGGTTTCTTTCTTTTCTCCCTGAATTGCACCGACGAGGCTTAAAATCCAAAATACCAACACCACAATAGAAGCAATCCAGCCAAGAATGGGAATAAATGTCAAGACCAACCCCAGGAGATAAATCCCCAATAACTGCCGAATATAGTAGCTGGCAAATTCATCTTTTTCACTGCTGTTTATAACCAATGCTATAATCCAGCCAATAATTGTAATGTGAGCGACAATTGCTTTTGTTTTTCCATCCATAATTTTTGCGTTTAAACTTTTGCTTAAAAATAAAGAAATATTATCGTACAAGAGCAATATTTTGGGAGAAATTAAAATCAATTGATATTTTGGATGTTAAATATCGTAATTAAAGTTACGCAAATGGTGCCCCATCCTGTCGCGTTTTGTTTTCAAATACTTTTGATTAAATTTATTCGGTTCAATTTCAATGGGAACAATCTCTACAACTTCGAGACCAAAGCCTTCCAATCCAACACGTTTTACGGGGTTGTTGGTAAGCAACCTCATTTTTGTAATTCCCAGGTTCCTTAGTATTTGGGCGCCTACGCCATAATCACGTTCATCGGCTTTAAATCCCAAATGCAGGTTGGCTTCAATGGTATCCAATCCCTGATCCTGCAGTTTATACGCGGCAATTTTATTAACTAATCCAATTCCCCGTCCTTCCTGCATCATATAAACCACCACTCCTTTACCTGCCTTTTCAATCAACTCCATCGACCGGTGCAACTGGTCGCCACATTCACAGCGCATCGATCCGAAAACATCGCCGGTCATACACGATGAATGCACCCGCACCAACACCGGTTCGTTCACTTCCCATTTTCCCTTAATCAGGGCAACGTGTTCAGCGCCGTTCGATTTTTGCCTGAAAGGGATGATTTTAAATTCACCGAACTGAGTTGGAAGATTTACCTCTTCTCCCCTTTCAATTAAACTTTCGCTTTGGAAAAGAAAGGAAATTAAATCTTTGATGGTAACAATTTTAAGGTCAAACTTTTCAGCCAGTTTTACCAACTGAGGCAATCTGGCCATTGTTCCGTCGTCATTCATTATTTCCACCAACACACCCGACGGATACAAACCTGCCAAACGCGCCAAATCCACAGCAGCTTCGGTGTGTCCGCTCCGGCGAAGCACTCCTCTTTCTTTGGCAATTAAAGGAAAAATATGCCCGGGACGCGCCAGATTTTCGGGTTTGGTTTTTTCATCCACCAGCATTTTTATGGTAGTTGCCCTGTCGTTGGCCGATATTCCAGTAGTAACGTCGCGGTGAATTCCGTCAACAGATACTGTAAACTGTGTTTCATGAAAAGAGGTATTCTGGCCAACCATCAAATCCAGGTTCAGTTCCTCGCAGCGTTTTTCGGTTAAAGCCACACAAATCAGCCCTCTGCCGTGAATGGTCATAAAATTGATGATTTCAGGCGTAATAAGTTCCGAGGCAACAATAAAATCACCTTCATTTTCGCGGTCTTCGTCATCAACTACAATAACCAGTTCTCCCCGTTTTATTGCGGTTATTGCTTCCGGTATGGTGTTCAGCTTAATATCTGTCATTTTACTCACTGCTTTTTAATCAGCTGCAAAAATAGAACAAAATATCGACAATAAAATTGATTCTTTCCCATGCCGGATGTTTGTTTCACGAACTTTAGAATTTCTTTAAACTAACCGGCTAAATTGCCGGCTAACGCAATCAAACGGCCCGTTTCGATTTTTCCCAGCTTGCCGGCTGCTTCCCTCTGAAATACCGGTAAATCCCACGGATTGCGGCATAATTGATAGCTACAAAATAGTAAGGAATAAACAGCAGTTTAAACCGCAATTGCTTGTTTTCGAAGTGCCAGCCAACCAGCGCCAAAATATAGCACAAAACCTGAATAAGGAAAAAAAGCAAATAAAAATCACTATTCAACTCCAGGCCGCTTTGGATAAGAATGGCGCCGTTAACAAAAAAAAGCGCAAAAAGAGAAACCGGCGCCAGCGTCCACCGGAGGACTTTATGCGAAAAATACTGCCAGCTTAACACGCCAAAACGAAATGGATTGAGAAGGCTTTTCAGTCGGAACAGCGTTTGCACACCACCTGCGGCAATCCTTATTTTTCGTTTCAGCTCTTCTTTTACATTTAGAGAAGCTGTTTCTTCAGCAAAGGCATTGGGAGTGTAGGCAATTTTGTACCCTTTTTGGGCGATACGCAGCGAGATGATAAAATCGTCGAGAATGGTATCGGTTTCAACCGCTTCAAAAAGTTCGGCCCGAATGGCAAAAAGCTCCCCCACAGCTCCAACGGCCGAGTTGAGTTCCGCATCCATTTTTTTCACCCACGATTCAAACTTCCAGTAAAATCCCTCGCCTGCGGCAGCTGCTGCGTCCGACTCCTTCTCAACTATTCGTTTTTCGCCGGCAACGCAACCGGTTTCCGGATTGGCGAAGCAGGCAACAATTTCACGAATGGCACCTCTGTTTAACCGGGTGTTGGTGTCGGAAAAAATAACGATCGGTGCTTTCACAAACTGCATTCCCCTGTTCATTGCATGCATCTTCCCACGCCGGGCAGGTTGATGGTGAACCTCCAGGTTTTCAAACTCCCGAAGTAAATCGGGGGTGCCGTCGTCCGAACCGTCGGTAATCCATACAAAATGCATTTTTTCTTTGGGATAATCGAGTTGAAATGAATTTTCAACTTTTTGCCGTAAAAAATCTTTTTCGTTATAGGCTGTTACAAAAAGACAAACCTCGGGTTCATAGTCCGGCAATTCATTTTTTTTTCCTGAAAAAAACTGTCTTTTCAGAAACGTAAACACGTATAAAACAATCGGATACCCCACATACGTATAAACCAAAATAAAAAAGAAAATCCAGAAAAGAAGCTTCAAAATCATTCGATATGCTGTTTATAAAAATCGGTGAGTGCACCGGCAAGGGCTAAGTTATCAAATTTTTCCTGGATATATTCTATGGCATTGCGACTTATGTTCTGAAACAGTTCATAGTCGGTAATCAAACGTTCCACATCGGCAACAAATTCTTTTTCGTTGTCGGCAATCAAAATATTTTTACCCGACTGGGTTGAAATTCCTTCGGTACCGATGGGCGTGGAAACAATCGGTTTTCCGAGCGCCATACCTTCGATAATTTTAATGCGCATTCCGCTGCCGGAAAACAAGGGAACTACCATAATCGACTTTGAATTCATAAACTGGTAAGCATCTTCCACTTCCCCCATAAATTCGATGTTTGGAGCGTTAAAACGACGGATGAGCCAATCGGGAGCTTTTCTTCCGGCAACGTAAAATTTCAAATCCGGAAACTTTTCGCGAATTTTAGGCCAGCACTTTTCAATGAACCAAATCAAACCTTCCTGATTGGGTGCCCATTCCAGCGAGCCAATGTGAAAAAGCGAAGGATGTTTCAGGTTTTTGGAATGAGGAATTAAAACCGTGGTTTCAATTCCGGTGGGTGAAACGTGCGACGGGCGTTTATTTCCCATTTTATCGAGTAGAATACCATCGCGCTCGGTAATGGGAACCAGCAAATCGTAACTGTTAATAAAACTTTTTTCGAAAGCTTTAATCCTTTTTGCCAGAATTTTCAGGTAGAATTTTTTGACTCCCGAAGAGAGTGCAGCGGTACGTTCCCAAATTTCATGCTCAATATTGTGGGCCCGGTAAACGATTTTTGCATCGGAATATTTTCGGATTAACGGAATATAAGGGCAAACATAAAGGCCTTCAAGCTGAATAATATCGAACTGCTTTTCCTTTAACAACTGTTTTAGTTGTTTTTCAAATGGTTTCGAAATAAAACGAACAGCATTATAGGGTTTTCCGGAAAACAACAAATTAAGGGTCGCTTCACCCGGTGAAATCCGGGCAGGCACATCAACGAGTCTGAATTCCGCCCAGTCTTTTACCGATTCTGGAATTTCCGAAATATCGGTATGGTGCTTAATTGTATTCATTGCCAGCACGGTTACATCATGGCCAAGCAGGGCAAAACCGCGGGTAAGGTTCATACAGGCAATTGCACCACCGTCGTTGGCCGGATAAGGCACTTTGTTTGTTATCTGCAGTAGCTTCATTTCCGTTTTTTCAGTTTATTGCTCAACTTTCCCAATCCGAGTTTTCCGAAAAGTTTACTATAGGTTTCGGCACTCATTAATGCTGCATCGGTTGCAGCTTTGTAGGATAACCAGATTCCCACCGGTAAAAATATAAACGTTGAAAACCACATTCCGGCAAACATATCCCAAATGTCTTCTCGAGCCGATTTTTCGCCGGTCATGGATACAATGTAATAGGCAATAAACAAAAGGATTGACACAACAACCGGCATTCCCAAACCACCTTTTCTGATAATTGCCCCTAAAGGTGCGCCAATAAAAAAGAAAATCAGTACGGCCAGCGAAAGGGTATATTTTCTGTGCCGCTCCATGGTATATTTGTTCAAATTTTTCTTTCGGTTATACAATTCGTCATCGTACATGTTCAAAGTTTGTACGTTGTTTCGTGCTTCGGCAAGTGCCGACTGAACAATTTCTGCCTTTATCCATTTGTCTTGCCGGTCGAAATATTCGTCGAAATAAAAAAGAGAATCGGGTTGAATATTCACTGTTCTTTTTAGGGAATCGTTGCGTGCTGTTATGTTGTGAATTTTTTGGCTAACCGGCGAGTTTAATCTGACCTGAAGCATAAAATTACGAAGTCTGCCATAATAATCGGTACCCAAAGAATCTTCCATAAACCGAAGCTGCTCAATATTCAGCATCCGGTAAGTATTTCTGAAAATGTTTTCATCGCGCCGGTTAAATTCAAAACCACGAACTTTTACCCTGATTATTTGCTCTTCAAAATTATCACGTCTGAATGGATAAGTTTCCTGTCCCCGCCGTTGTTGCTGACCGGCATCCTCAGAGTAATTCACCCCGTTGTAGAGGTTAAGCACCATAAATTTTTTGTCTTCTGTAATGCGCAAAAATCCGGAATCGGCAACAGTTACACTTTCATTAGTACGGTTGCGGGTGTGGTCGTAAATTAACAAATCGTAAAGTACGTTGGTTTTTTTGTTTTTACTCCCCACACGAATACTGTATCCATCAATTTCGTTGGTAAAAACACCTTCCTGCAACACCAGCTCCGGACGTTGTTGTTTTACACTCCACAAAAGTGTTGTAAACCTCAAATTGGTATTGGGCAGAACATAATTTGCGAAATAAAAGGCGGTTGTAGTTACAATTACTGCAATAAACAAAAGCGGTTTCATAATGCGGTACAGCGAGATGCCCGAAGACTTCATGGCAACCAACTCATAATTTTCGCCAAACGAACCGAAGGTCATAATTGAAGCCAGCAGCATGGCAAGTGGAAACGCGTAAGGCAAAAGACCAAAAGATGCATAAAATAACATCTCGCCCAAAACCTTAATATCGAGGCCTTTCCCCACCAAGTCGTCCACATATTTCCACAGAAATTGCATCAACAACACAAATACCACAATAAAAAAGGTCATAAAAAACGGACCTAAAAATGATTTTATAATGTACCAGTGCAACTTCTTCATCAAAAGTTCTCAATTATTTGAAACTGATGCAAAACTAAGTTATTTTAGGATTCAGAATGCAAAATAAAAGTTAAGAAGTCTCAAAGTGATTTCAATTTTTTGTTTTGCAACGAATAGGCAAACCAGATTTTATAGGAACAAATTCAGGAGCCGAGAATATGTTTTAAATCTGCAATTTGTGTATTCCAGAGTTCCCGGGTTTCTTCAACTTCATCTTCTTCTGAACAATCAACGACAATCAGGGCAACATCACCGGTAAGTTCATCTTGCGAAATTTTAAATTCAAAATACTTTTCTTCATCGTCGATCCAGGCGAACCTTACCAAACGGTTCTCTTTCCGCAGGGTCATTTCAGCAGTTTGTTCCGAACCTCCCCAAATAAATGTATAACGTTTACCCTGCACCCGTACATCGTCGGCAAACCATTCGGCCAATCCCGATGCCGAACTCAGCCGGTTATATAAAACCTTTGGAGAGCAATTAATTACATATTCAAGCTGGACTTTTATCATTTTAGTTTTCTTAGTTTTGCGGCAATATAGTTATTCTGTTTATAAGAAACAACACAATTATAAAAGGCGATTTGACTTTACCGCAAAATTTTTTGAAATAATCATGCCGGAAAGAAATAAATACTATATTTGCACCTCGAAAATTTTGAGGGAAATGGCGAGGTAGCTCATCCCGATAATTATCGGGAGGTTAGAGCGTCCCGATGCACATCGGGAAGGTCGGCAGCGAAAGACTTTTTTGAAGTTCTGAAAAAATAATGGCGAGGTAGCTCAGCTGGTTAGAGCGCATGATTCATAATCATGAGGT
>CAZXHP010000076.1:14298-16301 GCA_964639655.1 uncultured Mariniphaga sp. | reverse complement strand
AAAAATGTGGCGCAGTGTGCGGGAGGTGGTGATGAATGCCTCTCCCGAAGAGGTGGAAATGGAAATCAGGGCGCAGATTGATAAAATGCTGGCACTCGGATTAACGCCCACTCACATTGACACCCACATGGGAACGTTGTATGGTTCACCTGAATTTTTAAAGGTTTTCCTGAAAGTGGCCGAAGAGTATAAAATTCCGGCCAATGCCATCGACCTGTCCAATCCGAAAGTGGCTGCGTTTTACAGTGCCGAAGGATATCCCATAAACGATGAGGTGATTGGAATGCTGGGTAATTACAACCTGCTGCACCTCGATAACTTTGGCAGCGTGCCCAAAGGAGATACATACGAAGAGGTGAAAAACAATTTTTACAAGCTGGTGAATGCACTCGATCCGGGTTTGACGGAAATCATTTTTCATCCCTCGTTTGAAACCGAGAATATGAAAACCATCACCGGCTCGTGGCAGCAGCGGGCCTGGGAAGCCGAAATGTTTGCCGACCCTGAAATGATTCGGTTCTTTGAAGAAAACGACATCATCCTCACCACCTGGCGCGAAGTGATGGAGCGGTTTGAAAAGAAGTAACGCTTGTTTTTGGCATCTTATTTTACCCCACCGCCTTTTCCGGGGAAAGCCCTTCAGGGAAGGCGGGGCAACAGAACTCACGATTGACAGAGGCCCGTTAAAGAATTAAACGCTAAAGCCAATCAATGAGGCAACGTGTTAACCCACCGGGTTAAAACGCCGGTGTAGAAAAGGCGAAGTTTGAATGGCATTTGGTATATTGATATTTTACACCGCGGCTTCAGCCCGGTGATTGCAGAAAGTGTAAAAAGAAAACAGGCTTTAGCCGTTAATTCAAATTTTAACCAGTAATTTTGATTTGAATGAAAAAATTTTTCAGAATATTCGGAATCCTTCTTCTTCTGGCGTTGGTCAGCCTTTCGTTCTGGTGTTTTTCCAACATGAAAGACCGGCATCCGGGGTACAGTGTCGATTTGAACATCACAAACGATTCCCCTTCGGAACTAAAAGCCGGATTTGCCGCAGTGCCCATTACACCGGAGGTGCCAGACCGTTGGGTGGATAAAAACGGCGACGGCAAATACAATCCGAAAGACGGGGATTATTATATTGATGGCAACGGAAACGGGAAGTTCGATAAAGTTTGGATTGCCGGATTCAGCAACAACAAACCGGCTAACGGCGTGCACGACGATACCTGGGCGCGTACCATGGTCATCGATGACGGCAAAACCCGTCTGGCCATCGTCATTCTCGATGTGATTGGATTTATGCACGACGATGTGGTGGACGTTCGTAAAATGCTGCCTGAAACGTTGGGACTGACTTACACGATTATTGCTTCAACGCATACCCACGAAGGGCCGGATTTGATGGGCCTCTGGGGAAAACATCCGCTGAAAAGCGGCGTGGATAAAGCGCACCTGCAGTTTGTGAAGGAACAAACGGCTAAATCAGTGGAAACAGCGGTGAAAAACCTGCGTACTGTCCGGCTTGAAATTTCACAGGATTTAACCGGGGCCATTCCGCAGGTGAAAGATACCCGGATGCCCGAAGTTTTCGACTCCGGGTTGCGGTTTATCAAAGCCATCGACAAGGAAAACGGAAATACGCTGGGAAGTCTGCTGGCCTGGGGCAATCACCCCGAAACCCTGTGGAGCGGAAATTTGCTGGTATCGTCAGATTTTCCTCATTTTTTCAGGGAAGGAGTGGAAAAAGGTGTATTTGATGGCGAAAGTCTGGTGAAACCCGGCATTGGCGGAACTGCGGTTTATCTGAATGGCGCAGTTGGCGGACTGATGACCACCCACCCGAGCCATCCCATCATTCATCCGTTTACGGGCGAGGAGTTGTATGAACCTACCTTTGAAAAAACGGCAGCACAAGGGAATCAGTTGGCTTTGCTGGCGCTGGATGCCACGGAAAATCCGTCGGAGGTAATTGAAACCGCCGGAATATCGCTGGTGGTGCGTACCCT
>CAZXHP010000076.1:10810-14198 GCA_964639655.1 uncultured Mariniphaga sp. | reverse complement strand
AAAATCCGTCGGAGGTAATTGAAACCGCCGGAATATCGCTGGTGGTGCGTACCCTGAGACTTCCCATAAAAAATACCCTGTTTAAGCTGGGTACCGCGCTGGGAGTGATTAACCGCGGAACTGCAGGCTGGATGAAAATGAGGACGGAACTGGCCGTGTTTAAGCTGGGCCCGGTTTCGTTTGTAACCGTTCCCGGCGAAATTTATCCGGAAATCATTAACGGTGGGGTGGAAGCGCCCGAAGGAAATGATTTTGGGATTGAACCGCTGGAAGTTCCGCCAGTGCGGGAAAAGATGCCGGGCCAATACAAATTTGTCATCGGACTGGCCAACGATGAAATCGGCTACATCATTCCCAAAAGCCAATGGGATACGAAAGCGCCTTATACTTATAGCCGGGAAAAAGCACCCTACGGCGAAATCAACTCACTGGGGCCGGAAACAGCATCCATTCTGCACCGGAATTTGCTGGAGATGCTGGAGGAGATGGGGGAGTGAGGAAGTAGGAAGAAGTCGCAGTTTACAGTTTTAACTTTATCTGAGGGATGCAGTAAAAAGATTTTTTGGAAGAATTGGAAACTAAAAATAAGACAGATGTAACAATAAGAACAAAGAGCATTGATAAAAAGGAGGTTTGTCCGTAGGACTCTGCCAAAGGCATCGCTTTCGCGGCTTCGGAGAGAGTTTGAGGGTTCGAAAGTTCAAAAGTTCGAGGGTTTGAAGGTTTGAGGATTCGAACAACATCAAACAACATCAAACGATTTCAAACAATCTCAAACAATCTCCTTCGCGTCTCTGCGTCTTTGCGGTAAAAAATAGAACTTATGAAATCCAAAATTTTCAAACGCAGTCTGAAAGGCTTGTTGATACTCTTTTTGCTTTTCTGTTTGATGATGCTCACACCGCAAACCCTTGGATTTTTATTTCCTGAAAAGCCGCCGGTGGGTTATAATTTTGAAACGTTGGCCTATCTCGCTGCCGGTATCGGTTTGGAAAAACTGGCCGACCTGGAGCCGGAAATCCCGGAAACCATCGAAGAAATCAAAGACGTGGAGTACAAGAATGTGAACGGGAAATCGTTGCAGATGGATTTTTACCGGCCTAAAAATGCAGACGGGCAATTGCCATTGCTGCTCTTTATCCACGGGGGAGGGTGGAAAAGTGGCAAACGTTCCGACTATCTGGTGTACCTTACCAGCTTTGCACAGAAAGGCTACATGACAGCCACCGTGACCTACCGCCTGAAGCGTGACAGCATTTATCCGGCGGCGGTGGAAGATGTAACCGATGCTGTGAAATGGCTGTTCGAAAACGGCGAAAATTTTGGTTACGACCCCAACCGAATTGCGCTGATTGGTGGTTCTGCCGGCGCGCATCTGGCCATGCTTACCGGCTATGGGTGGGAAAATCCGGCATCGCAGAATACCGGCGAAACACATTCCAGCCGGATAAAAGCGGTGGTAAATATTTACGGTCCGGTGGATTTAACCACTGAATATGCCCGAAACCAGCCGCTGGTGATCGGGTTCATCGGTCATGCATACAGTGAAAAACCGGAGTTGTACCACGAAGCCTCACCCATCACCTACCTGAACCGTTCCTGTCCGCCAACCCTGATTTTACATGGTACTTCCGACACACTGGTTCCCATCAGCCAGTCAGACACCCTGAAAAGCCGGCTGGATGCGCTGCGTGTTCCTTGCGAATATTACCGCGTACCGCTGTGGCCCCACGCCATGGACATCGCCAAACGGGTAAACGAGTTTTCGCAACAAAAAATGGAGGCGTTTTTTAAGCGGTATCTTTAACCGGAAAGCAATTCCTGTTTGTTTTTTCCGGTGACAAGTTCTATTTTAGCCCCACTTATACTTTGACACGATGTACTCGGCCAACTTTTATGTCGAATGGTTAAAAAATTTCGAACAATCTCTTTTGTAGTACTGCTTGAAAAATGGGAAACGAATTCGGAAATTAATAATTACAACTGTCTGAAAAAAAATGAAAAACTTAATTTTTATTTCGATTATTCTTTTGTCTATCCTATTGAATTCCTGCAATAACTCAGTTTCAGAATATAGAACAGACTGGAGCGCCCTTGCCGACACTACCAGTCGCGCCCTGGTTGAAAATTACTGGAATGCAGAAGAAAAGCGTTTCAATTATCAGAACGACGGACAAAGCACCGAGTTTCATTACTGGCCGCAGGCACATGCGCTGGATGTGCTGCTCGACGCGTATTGGCGCACCGGCGATCGTTTCTACCTGACCCACATCCATGACTGGTTTGAAGGCGTTCCCGTGCAAAACGGCGGCGATTTTCTGAACCGCTACATCGACGATATGGAGTGGAACGTGCTGGCCATGCTGCGTGCATATCAACTCACAGGTGATGAAAAATTTATGGAAGCCACTGAAGTGGTTTGGGAAGACATCAAAAAATACTGGAGCGATATTGCCGGCGGCGGCCTGATGTGGGAAAAACAAGACCCTTATGGGAAAAACGCCTGTTCCAATGGCCCCGCAGCTATATTTGCAGCCCGTTTGTTCCGCGAAAAAAAGAACTTTGATGACCTGGAGTGGGCAAAAAAAATATACCACTGGGAACGTTCAACCCTGTTCGATGAAGAAACCGGCGCCATCTGGGACAACATTAAAGAAACGGATGATGGATTGAAAATCAACAAAGACTGGATTTTTACCTACAACCAGGGAACATTCATTGGAGCAGCAGTAGAATTGTTCAACATCGCCAACGATTCTACCTATTTGTATGATGCAATAAAAGCTACCGATTACACACTTGAGTCGCTGACGAACAGGGCAGATAACATTTTGAAAAGTGAAGGCGGCGGCGACGGCGGGTTGTTCAAGGGAATTTTTATCCGCTATTTTACGCAACTCATTCAGCATCATGCTTTGCCTCATGATAAAAAGCAGGAGTATGTTGATTTCCTGTTCCACAATGCCAAAGCACTTTGGAATGAAGGGACCGATAAAGAGCGTATGCTTTTTGGTCCGTACTGGAAAAGCAGGCCCGAAGGTGCTGTTGACCTGACGATTTACCTCAGCGGCGCCATGCTCATGGAAGCCGCTGCTGAATTATCTTCGGCAGGTTATTCGCCGAAAATGGCCCTTTCCGATTTTCCGATTTGGTCGGGCAACCCGGTGTTCGAAGGCTGGTATGCCGACCCCGAAGTGATTGTTTATAACGACAAATACTGGATTTTCCCTACGTTTTCTGCCCCTTATGAAGAACAGGTAAAATTCGATTGTTTTTCCTCACCCGACCTGGTGAACTGGACAAAGTACGAAAACATCATCGACACTTCGGAAGTGAAATGGGCATGGCGGGCCATGTGGGCGCCGGGCGTAATTGAAAAAGACGGGAA
>CAZXHP010000076.1:0-10710 GCA_964639655.1 uncultured Mariniphaga sp. | reverse complement strand
TGCCCAACGGCGAAATGTTTATGGAGGTAACGCCCGAAGGTTACGTGGAAGGCCCGGTAATGTTTATGCGCAACGGAAAGTATTATTTTATGTGGTCGGAAGGAGGCTGGACCGGTCCCAACTACCGCGTGGCGTATGCCACTGCCGATAGCCCGTTCGGACCATTTGAACGGCAGGGGACGGTTTTGCAGCAGGATCCGTTCGTTGCCACCGGCGCCGGACACCATTCGGTGCTGAATATTCCCGGCACCGATGAGTGGTATGCCGTGTATCACCGCCGTCCGTTGACCGAAACTTCACCCCACCACAGGGTTACCTGCATCGACAAAATGGAGTTTGATGAAAATGGCAAAATCCTTCCGGTGAAAATTACCGACAGAGGAGTGGAGACCAGGAAATTATACTAATTACAAAGCTTCTATCCTGCCCGTGATTTGTACTTTTATTGGCACATTATCAATTATAGATGGGATTTTATTTTGGGAAAGCCAGGCATCGTTTTCTACTGAAACAATGATACCTGGTTTATCTTCAATCCTACCAATTCCAACTGCAACAACGCCTTTTAAACGGAGCCATTTTTTTTCGTTTTTCCGTTTAACTTTTAACGCAATTTTCATCGGATCCTTCATGACGATTTTTTTCCCGTTGGTTTATGAAATCAGAAAGATGTCCGAACAGGATTATCTTTTAAGGTAAACTCACATTTAGGGCGCTGAATACATTGCCGATTCTATTCATAAGCGTTGTTGTATCGCTTCCGGCAAACAGTAATCCAACCAGACTATTATCCTCACTCAATACTGCTGAACCGCTGTCACCCCCCTGACTCATAGCTCCGGCAAGCAACTGATCGGTAAACAGGGCTGTTTTATTCACTCCGTAACTCACCCGTGCCGTGACATTTGTTTGCTGAATAGTGCCATGGGTTAATCCGGTTGTTCTGCCGCTTTTTTTAATTTGCATGCCCAGTTCTGCTTCTTTTATACCGGAAATCTGTCCAATTTCGTGAATTTCGGTTAGAACATCATCCGGATTAACAGGTTTTGCTATGGCACAATCCACTTTATTTTCGGTTTGCTGAATCCGGTAAGTGCGCAGCCTGGTTGAACTGCCAATCCAGGAAGCAAGTGTATTTAAAAAACCTGCCGTTTTTAATCCGATTTCGCAAGGGGGAAGAGTTGGACCTCCATCGCCACCTTCTTCAAAAATAATGGGGACAAATTCGCTTAATTCTGCAATTTTATCTGCCGGATTTTGGCCTCCGTCATGCGCTCCGGGTTGAATGACCGAATCACCCGCCGAAGCTGTATTGCTGTTGGCCAGTACATGATTGTTTGAAAGAATGTAAATATCGTTTCCTTTTTTTACCAGGCATCCCAGTGTACCTGCTGTAATCAGGTAATGCCCGATGCTCACTCCGCCTGGTGCAGGCCTGAACCGGCCAGTGGGCGATTGAAAAGCGCGTAAAACCCCGACCGGATTGACATCGGTTGGAATATCCTGGATAAAAGCGGGAATAAGATCATTGCTGTCGAGTTGGTTTTTCGGTTTTTTTACATCTACCGAACATACGATAGAAAGCTCTGATGTGATTTTGCCCGCTACCGTTTTGTAGCCGATTCCGGTTGCAACTACATTCCGGCTTTTCAAAAGTTCATACTTTGCTGTTTCCAGTTTTGTCCTGATTTCGTCTGCCCTTGAATTCATGATTGTCTCCTTTCATTTTTCAGAAATAGAATTAATTAACCTCATTTTAACAGTATTCTGATCAAATTTATGAAAATGAATTCATTTGGCATACATAGAAGATGAAAAAAATAAATGAAGGGGAAAGTGTATTGTTGTACTTTCCTTTTTTATCCAATGTTAAGTTTTACTGCTGAATTACAGCCACCCGGTCCTTCTCTGTTTTCTTCCGGCGGATTCCCGGTAATGGCTGCTCCGGGACTTTTCATTCCTGAGAACCTCAGCGTTTTCAGTTCTTTAAGGTTTGGATTCGGTAATTTTTTCAATCGGTATCAGTTCCAGTTTTCTGAACTCCACCTCGGAACCTTCTGCCTGAACCGCTATCTGACCTTTGGTGGCTGAGCAGTCAAATCCGTAATTGACTAAATCGCCATTCACCCAAACTTTTACTTCACTCCCAACACACTCAATTACCATGTTGTTCCACTCACCCAACGGATTTTCCGAATCGTCGGTCAGGTTTAAAATCCGTCGTCGCTTCCCTTCGGTAATTCCCCATTCTTCTTTGGGGCCGCGGCGTTCTTCCATGTCGGGTACGGTAATGTCTTCCACAATACACCAGAAATCGCCTGCATTTTCGTGCATCATCTGCACTTCCAGCGATTGCGGAAACATGCTGTACAATGCCCTTGGTGTGGAGGCATGGACTAAAATCCCGCAATTTCCCGGTTCGCCCGGAAAGCGGTATTCAGTTTCAATCCGGTAGTTTTGAAAAACCGAATCGGTAATCAGATGACCCTGCGGCGTGCCAAGGCTCACCAGCATTCCGTCACGCACAATAAACGGATTAATGGCATCCGGATCGTTGTCCATTGCCGGAACATCCACATGCCATCCGGTAAGGTCGGTGCCATTGAACAAGCGGATTGTTTCAGGTTCTGAATTTTTGCAGGACACAGTTGCAAAAAGAATGATGAGAAAGAAGAGACTGATTTTCATAATTTTACTGATTTTATTATTCCACAAATATTTCCTTCACTGTATTGAAGAATCCTTTTTTCCGGTCGGAACTTATGCCCCAGTTCACCGGCACACTTTGGTAACCTTCGTCAAAACCTTCGTCTTTCATTCTGAAATCGAAATAACCCCATGAGGCAAATGCTTTAGTAGCATTTACAAAATTGTTAACGGGTTTGTCGAAATCGAAATGGTCGTCTTCGTTGAAAACAACTGGCATCGGGCGGTAGGACGGAAGCGAGCGCACGGTTTCCACCATTTCGGTGATGCGGGCAGGCTCGTGCACTCCGTTCCCGTGAATCAATACAAAATCCGATACTTCCACCACTTTGTCGGGCGGGATGGAACCTCCGTTAAAACTGGTTGAAACCAGCAGTTCCGGCGCCTTTTCTTTAATTCTTACAACCAGTTCGTGGATCCGTTCTTTGGTAATAATAGCGTGGTCGTAACCACGGTTGTCGCTTTCGTTGGCCACCTCGACGATGACATTTGTATAACCTTTTTTCTGAATCCAATCTACCACATTGTCAACTGCTGTATTCACCGCAATTTCATCCTGCAGCCGCTGATCCTGCCCGAAATAAAAAATGCCGAGGATGACTACCATCCCCAGTTCATCGGCTTTTTTTACAATGCGTTCCATGCGGTTAACGTAATCCTGCCGGAACGAACCGTCCGATTCAAAGGCATTATTTTCCCAGGGCTGCTGCCTCGAATAGCCCTCGGGACTGCCCCCCTGAAAATTGATGGTAAACGCCAGCAGCCCGTGATTTCGCCATTCGGGCATGGCTTCGATAAACTCACGGGTATTGCGTTCCGGGTCCCATTCTTTGGTATCGGGGTATTTCCATTTGTCCGCCGTTTCAGGATTCAAGTCGTCGAAAACACCCTGTACCATGCGCGAATTGGGTAACAGACCTTCCACCGGAATTCCCTGCCAGGTCCGTCCTTCAAATGTGAGGTTACCATTAATGTAGAACTTTTCTTCCTGAATGGAAACCCGGGTTCGTGGTTCGAAAATTTTTTTGTTGAAAAGGTTTTTGTCGGCCCATCTGATGTACTGGCTCCAGTCGAAAGCAGTAACAGCGTGTCCGCCGGTGCGGATGTGGTAAGCCACTGTGTTTATGACGGGCTGGTTCACCTGTGGCATTTCATCGGAAGGAATTCCCTGTTTTCCGTACAATTCATAAACCGGCGTGGCGTGAAAGGCCGAAAGAAATTCACCACGCGGATCAGCCCATTGGTCATCTTCGGCACTGGCCACATACAGCGGACGGGGAGCAATCAGAGCCAACAGCTCGTGTTGATCAACCGGCAATGCTTTTTCGTTCAGATTGTAACTCAAAAAATTCCGTGCGAACCAGTGCGGAAATGCGTTGTTGATGCGGGCCACCGTTTCGCCGAACTGCCTTTTTGAAAGGGCTGCGCCGCCACACCCTGAGTTGTTGGAAATAACGCCCGCAAACCGTTCATCGGTTGCACCGGCCCACAAGGCAGTTTTTCCCAGTCGCGAATGGCCGAAAACAACCACTTTCGAGGCATCCACATCCTTGTCCTGTTCCAGGTAATCCATTGCGCGGCTCAGTCCCCATGCCCACGCCGCAATGGAACCCCATTCGGCAGCTCCCGGTCGTTGCTGGTTGTCCACATAAAATAACGGATGAATGCCATCCGTAAAATCATCCTTGTCGGGGTCAACTTCACCGTAATAGATAGTGGCCAATCCGTAGCCTGCATCCAAAATTTTATTCACCTGCCAGCTCTCTTTTCGCACTCCTCTCGATTTTTCGCTCAACTGGTTATTCGAAATTCCATAGGATTCATTGTCGCGTGCCCAGGCCTGTGAAATCCGGATGTTTACATCGTCGCAAACCGTATGATTTCCGTAGAAATTATATCCGAGAAAAACAGGCGCTTTTTCAACGTTTTTCGGCAGGTACAGCAATAGGTTAAAAAAAAGTGTTCTGCCATTTTTGTTGAACACAATGTCCACCTGTTTGCGGCGGGCTTTTCCGTTCAGGGCATTGTTGCTTTCTTCAACTATTTCCCATTTCGAAATTTTCAGTTCCCCCGGTGTTTTTCCATAAACATTGTTGGCGAAAAAATCCAGCAGTTCCGGACGGCGGATCCTTTCCCAGCGCCGGGTATTTTTTATCTTTCGGCCGCTGAAGGAAGTCAGCGGATTGGGCAACTCAAACTGCGGAACTTTGCTTTCGTCGTAGTTGGGAACGAATTCGCCGCGCCACTGTCCGAAGCAAAAAGCAACGGCGAGGAGAAGCACAATGGTAAAACCTGATTTTTTCATGGCATTTTATTTTTAAAATTTCCCTGAATTAAAGCTTTTGAAGTTGATTCAATCCTCAAAGTTTTCGGCAAGATAGTATTTTGCATACGAAATTCATAAAAAAAAAAACCAGGTTTTCTTTTTATAAAAGATGTTTTAAGTACTGAAGGAAAAAAGGTCGTCGGAATACATTCCCGCTATCTGCCGACAGGCAGGCTGTGATAAAGATTATCCGTCGGGGGTGTGGCAGGCCGGATTGTTTCGCTCTTTGGAAGGGGTGGTTTTAACTTTTCCGTTTCCACATCACAAGGAAAAAATTAAAATCCTTCGGATCGAGCATTTCGCGTAAATATTTGTAGGCTCTGCCCACCTGGGTTTTCACGGTGTTTTTGGAAATGTGCAGTTTTTCGGCAATTTCCTTATACGTTAACGACTCAAAAATGGCCATTTCAAGTACATTCCGGCACTGGTCGGGCAGGTTTTTTACAGCCTGGTACAATCGAACATACTGTTTTTGATCGTCGAAAGACTTTTCATCTCCCGGTACGGCGAAGTCCTGTCCGAGAGGTTCGGTCAGCATTCTTTTTTTTCGGAAATGGTCGATAATGTGGTTGTGCAGCATCAGAAAAAGATAATGTTGGACAGAGTCGCGGATTTCGATATTTTTCCGGTTTTCCCAGAGTTTGATAAAACAGTCGGATACCAGCTCTTCGGCCAGTCCTTCGTTCCCGTTGGCGGATTTGGACGCATACAGGTACATTTGATGGAAGTACTTGTTGTGTAACTTCCTCAGGGCTTTTTTGTCACTTCTTTTTATATCCTTCCAGATGGTGCTGTCTTCCACAACCGGTTTGTTAGATTTAAAAACAAATATAGTTTTATTTTTGGGATAAGAATAAGAACCAAAATACACTTTCGCATTCCTTATTTCTGGTTCGATATTGGTTATTGAGCAATCATCATATATTTTTTTTAACTTAGACCTTTTAACAAATTCTGAGCCTGTAAAATGAAAATTTCAATCCTTTCGAAAAAACTGGATGCCCTGTATGAATTCGACCGCGAACCGGTGAGTAAGAATGCTTTACAGGGAATTGGAAATTTTTTGGGAACCTATGCCGGCGAACATGTTGCCGGAACCGAGTTTGTTATCGGGATGTTGTTTGTGGCCCACGGTGTGTCGGTTACCGATATGTTTGTGGGCGGTTTAATCGGTAACGTTCTGGCAGTATTTAGCTGGGCATTTATTACGGCGCCTGTTGCGGTAAAGGTGCGTTTGTCGCTTTACTGGCAGCTCAAAAAAATATGCGGGTCAGTTTTGGTTTTCTTGTACAATATCGTAAATGCCCTGATGTTTTGTTTTCTGGCAGGGGCTATGGTGGCTGTTTCGGCTACGGCCGTGGGGATTCCGTTTAATGTGGCAATGCCTACTTTGAGTGATATGTACCCTTCCAGCGTGGGTTGGGTGGTGACTGTGTTTGGCGTTGGCGCCGTAATTACGACGTTTGCCATTCTTGGATTTGAAAAACTGGCACGGTTCTCCAAAGTGGCCGCTCCCTGGATGTTTTTTATTTTTGTGGCGGCGGCTATTTCATCGCTGCCGCGGTTGGGGGTTCAAACCGATTTGAGTAACTTTTGGGAAGTGGCTCGTACCAAAATCTGGACGGGGACCGCGTTGCCGGGACAATCACAGTTTACCATCTGGCATGTCATCTTTTTTACGTGGTTTGCCAATGCGGCTATGCATTTAGGCATGAGCGATCTCACTTTGTTCCGGTATGCAAAAAAATGGCAGTATGGTTTTGCGTCGGCAGTGGGAATGTTCCTCGGCCATTATGTGGCCTGGATTTCCTCGGGTATTTTATATGCCGCTGCCACCAGCGATGCAGCTGGCGAAGTGGCTTATCAGGCCATTGGCATAGCGGGTGCATTGTGTGTGATTGTAGCCGGCTGGACCACAGCCAATCCCACGCTCTATCGCGCCGGACTGGCACTGCAGGTAGCATCACCCGGGTGGAGCCGCTGGAAAGTAACTTTGCTGGCCGGACTGATAACCACGCTGGCCGCACTTTTCCCCGCATTGGTAATGAAATTGCTCGATTTTGTGGCACTTTACGGGCTGGTGCTCATTCCCATGGGTGGAGTGATTTTTGCCGATTTCTACCTGGTGAAAAAATTTGGCCTGAAAGATTATTATGCGGAACGAATGAAAATCAGTTTCAACTGGGCTGCCGGACTCACATGGTTTATATTACTGGCTGCGGCGCTGATTATGAATCGGGTGGTGGGCACAGAACTCTACTTTTTACCGTTACCTGCCTGGATATTGGCAGTTGGATTGTTTGTGTTGCTGAGTAAAATTTATCAGAAAAAAGTTGTGTGATGAAACAGATACTTCAATTGATCTCACTTATTGGTTTGTTGCTGACCATACTTCCCCCGGTATTTTTCTTTTTGGGAAAAATAAGCCATTCTACACAGGACCTGTTGATGCTTTTGGGAGCAGTTGTCTGGTTTGGCAGTGCCGTATTCTGGCTGGGAAGCAGGGTAAAAACCAAAGAGGATTAAGTTTTAAATTATATGGTTCTGTTGAATGACCGGTTGATGTTCAACCCTTTCAGGGTTGAGGGGAACGGAGATTCGCCTATCCGTAAATTGCATTTACGGCTATTGTTGTTCAATCCTTTCAGGATTGTAAAGGAAGTAGGGTACGGTTGACTGGAGAGCTGGCGATTAAAAAACATAAATTCAAATTGGAACCCCACAGACATAGGTAATAAAAGGTGATTGTGAAATGACGGAAAGATTAAAAAAATGAGCAAGATTGGAACCCTGAAAGGGTTCAAAAATAATAGCCGTAGGTGCAACCTACGGACAAGACAGCAGTAACAAACCGGAACCCTGAAAAGGGTTCAACAATCCTGCTGATAATTAATTCGAATGTGGTAATTTTACGAATCAAATGAATTAACCGGAATGTTTTATTATGCGATTTTTTCAGAATGAAAATACTATTTTAAAAGAAGTTGAAACCCATCTTTCAAAAAAACTGGGTACAACCGTTGTTATTCAATCGGGCGGTTCGCTTGGAGGCGGCTGCATCAATCATGCCTCGAAAATCGAAACCAGTGCCGGAACCTTTTTTCTGAAATGGAACGGTAACTGCGAGCCCGATATGTTTTTGCGTGAAGCCGAAAGTCTGGAAGAACTTCGGAAAGCGGCCGACGGAAGTCTGGTTGTTCCGGAGGTTTTTGCGGCCAAAGAAGTGGATGCTTCACCCGGTTTTCTGGTTTTGGAATACCTGGAATCCGGGTACGGCACAGGAAATTCCGATGAAAAACTGGGTCGTGGACTGGCAACTATCCACAGGTATTCGACAGAAAAGTTTGGATTTTACAACAACAACTATTGTGGCTCAACACCTCAGAATAATAAATGGAAAAACAGCTGGGCCAAATTTTTCAGGGAAAACCGCCTCCGGTTTTTACTGGATTTGATTCAGCAGGAAAGGCCGCTTCCTGCAGACGAACTGAATATTTACGAGCGGTTGCTGAGCCGCATCCATGCGCTTGTTCCCGCTTCATCTTCTCCCGCACTTATTCACGGCGATTTATGGTCGGGAAATTACATGAATACGGTAAACGGGCCGGCGCTTATCGA
Organism: uncultured Mariniphaga sp.; assembly: GCA_964639655.1. Taxonomy (GTDB): domain Bacteria; phylum Bacteroidota; class Bacteroidia; order Bacteroidales; family Prolixibacteraceae; genus Mariniphaga. Next base: position 2,060 of record CAZXHP010000076.1, on the reverse strand, counting down.
TCCGGCAGCCTGTTATTCCGACCGCGAAATGGAAATGGGGATTATGACGATGTTTGGCGGATTTTCACAGCGGTTTTACAGTGCTTACAACGAAGTTTATCCATTACCGTCTGACTGGCGGGAACGCAACCGGTTGTACCAGTTGTATCATGTTTTAAACCACTATTATTTGTTTGGGGGAGGTTACCGAAACCAGGCACTGCAGATTGCCAGAGATTACATATAGGGCAGAGGGCAGAAGTTGAATTATAAAAATTAAAAAACCAGAAATGTTGTCAGAAAGGGCAAAACATATTTCTCCGTTTATTGTGATGGAAGTAATGGAGAAAGCCGCTGAAATGGAGCGGCAGGGAATTTCGGTAATCCATCTGGAAGTGGGCGAACCCGATTTCGATGTGCCGGAGTGTGTCGCGTCGGCGGTTCAGCAGGCTTATGCGGAAGGAAAGACGCACTACACACACAGTTTGGGCGATCCGGAATTGCGCGAAGAGTTGGTAAAAAGATATAAAAGAGAATATGGTGTAACCGTTTCACCTGACCAAATCCTCGTTACTTCAGGAAGTTCTCCGGCAATTTTACTTGTTTTGGGTGTTTTGTGCGACCCGGGCGACGAGGTCATTTTATCCGACCCCGGATACGCCTGCTACCCCAATTTTATACAATTTCTCGGTATCAAAGCGGTGAAGGTTCCGGTTTACGAAGAAGACGGTTTTCAGTACCGCCCGGAAGAAATTTGCAAACGCATTTCGGATAAAACAAAAGCAATAATTATCAACAGTCCGATGAACCCAACCGGGAACCTGTTATCGCCTGAAGTGATGCAGCAACTGGCTAAATACGAAATACCTGTTATTTCAGATGAGATTTACCACGGACTGGTTTACGAAGGGAAAGCGCATTCCATGCTGGAGTTTACCTCAAATACATTTGTATTGAACGGTTTTTCCAAACTTTTTGCGATGACGGGGCTCCGGTTGGGGTATGTAATTGCTCCCCCGAAGTACATTCGTGCGATGCAGAAATTTCAGCAGAACCTGTTTATTTGCGCGGGTTCGACGGCTCAAAAAGCCGGAATTGCTGCGTTGCGCTCAGCAGCCGAGGATGTTACCCAAATGAAAGCAACCTACAACTTACGCAGGAAATATCTTGTTAAACGGCTAACAGATATGGGGTTCGACATAAAAGTGGCGCCAACCGGAGCTTTTTATGTTTTTGTGAACGCCAGGCATTTGTCGTCCGACAGTTACAAGCTTGCATTCGATATTTTGGAAAAAGCGCATGTGGGAGTAACTCCGGGAATCGATTTTGGCGAAAACGGGGAAGGATTTCTGCGTTTTTCCTACGCCAACTCTGTCGAAAATATTGAAGAAGGGATGAACAGGCTGGAACGCTACCTTAAAATTTTTCCCAATGAATAATTTCTTCCAGAATTTTTCTCCTTTTTTTGGGCGTTTCTTCATCAGCAGGGTAACCCAGGGGTATCATCGCAACAGGCTCGATGTACCCGGGAAGTCTTAATGCTTCGGCACAACGCTGGGTATCGAAATTGCACACCCAGCAGGTTCCCAGCTCCAAATCGGCTGCCTGAAGGGTGAGGTGGTCAACGGCAATGGCCACGTCGATTTCTGCAAAGTCTTTTCCGTCAATACTTCTTTTCCACGACAGGGAGTGGTCGGCACAGGCTATTATTATTACCGGCGCCGTTCTGAACCATTCGCGGTGATAAGTGAGATGTAACTGAGCCAGGTTTTCGGGTTGGGTGACAACAATAAAATGCCAGGGTTGAAAATTAACCGCCGACGGAGCCTTCCTTGCAGCTTCCAGAACCTGCTCCAGTTTATGGCTTTCAACGGCCTTGTTGCTAAAATTTCGTACCGCACGACGCTTAATTATTAACTGGCTAAATCTCATCTTTTCACTTTTTGTTTAAAAACAATTTTACAAACAGAAACGAAAAAAATCGTTTCAGAATAAAACAGAACAAATGGTACGATTAAATTTCAAATATTCAAAATTTTTGGCTCAAAAAAAATTTTAAAAAACCGAACAAGAGATTCTAA
>CAZXHP010000075.1:14620-16314 GCA_964639655.1 uncultured Mariniphaga sp. | reverse complement strand
GCAGCAGAACAAGGAGTTTTTATGGTGAATAAATTTCAGGAATACAAACAGTTAGACCTTTCTCAAATTAATAAGGAGGTTTTAAAACGCTGGGAAGAAGACGACACGTTTCATAAAAGTATTTCTACGCGCGAAGGGCACCCTACATTTGTGTTTTACGAAGGACCGCCATCGGCCAACGGAATGCCGGGAATCCACCACGTGATGGCCCGCGCAATTAAGGATATTTTCTGCCGCTACAAAACCATGAAAGGCTTCCGCGTACATCGTAAAGCCGGCTGGGACACCCACGGTTTGCCGGTGGAACTGAGCGTGGAAAAATCGCTGAACATTACCAAGGAAGACATCGGAAAAAAAATTTCGGTGGAAGAATACAACGCCGCCTGCCGCAAGGAGGTGATGAAATATACCCGCGAGTGGGAGGAACTCACCCGCATTATGGGCTACTGGGTGAATATGGACGACCCGTATATTACTTACGACAGCCGCTATATAGAAACCGTGTGGTGGTTGCTGAAACAGATTTACAACAAGGGGTTGCTGTACAAAGGCTACACCATCCAGCCCTATTCGCCTGCCGCCGGAACCGGGTTGAGTTCGCACGAACTGAACCAGCCGGGCTGCTACCGCGATGTGAAAGACACCACCATCGTGGCCCAGTTTAAAGCCATCCGCAACGAACGCTCTGAATTTCTGTTTGAAAATGTGGATACCGATCTCTGTTTTCTGGCCTGGACCACCACACCGTGGACACTGCCCTCGAATACAGCGCTGGTAGTGGGTCCGCAAATCCGGTATGTAAAAATAAAAACCTTCAATCCTTACACCGGTGTTCCTGTCACATTGATTCTGGCTAAAGACCTGTTGCATGTTTATTTTAATGCCGAAAGCGAAAATGCCTCGTTTGGAGATTACAAACAGGGCGACAAAAATATTCCGTACAAAGTACTGGCTGAATATTCAGGAGCAGAACTGGCTGGTGTTCAGTATGAACAACTCATCGAGTGGGTGAAACCCAAAGGAAAGGCCTTTGAAGTGATAACCGGCGATTTTGTAACCATTGAAGACGGTACCGGCATTGTACATGCTGCACCGACGTTCGGGGCCGACGACGACCGGGTAGCCAAACAGAACGGCATATCACCGCTTATTGTGGAAGATGCCGACGGAAAAACGCAGGCGCTGGTTGACCGCAAAGGGCGGTTTTTCCTCATTTCGGAACTGGCCGAATCGTTTGTGAAAGAATATGTCAACATTGAAAAATACCACGATTTTTCCGGTCGTTATGTGAAAAACGATTACAGCGAAAAGTTAACCGAAGACGACCCTACCGTAGATGTGGATATTTCGGTGATGCTGAAACTGGAAAATAAAGCGTTCAAAATTGAAAAGCTTACACACAGTTATCCTCACTGCTGGCGAACTGACAAGCCCGTGCTTTACTATCCGCTCGATTCGTGGTTTATTAAAACTACGGAGGTAAAAGAGCGGATGGTGGAACTGAATAACACCATCAACTGGAAACCGCAGTCAACCGGCACCGGGCGTTTTGGCAACTGGCTCGAAAATCTGGTGGACTGGAACCTGAGCCGCTCACGGTTCTGGGGAACGCCGCTTCCCATCTGGCGCACCGAAGACGGTTCGGAAGAAATTTGTATCGGCTCAACCGATGAACTGATGGCCGAAATTGAAAA
>CAZXHP010000075.1:10217-14520 GCA_964639655.1 uncultured Mariniphaga sp. | reverse complement strand
TTTTCCCTGCCGATTTTATTGCAGAAGGAGTGGACCAGACCCGCGGATGGTTTTTTACCCTGCATGCCATTGCCACTATGGTGAGCGATTCGGTTTCGTTTAAGAACATCATTTCCAACGGCCTGGTGCTCGACAAAAACGGTAACAAAATGTCGAAACGGCTGGGCAACGCCGTCGATCCGTTCGATACCATTGAAAATTACGGCTCCGACCCGCTGCGCTGGTACATGATTACCAATGCCCAACCCTGGGACAACCTGAAATTCGATGTGGAAGGCGTGGAGGAAGTAAAACGGAAATTTTTCGGAACGCTTTACAATTCGTACAGTTTCTTTGCACTTTATGCCAATGTGGATAATTTCAGGTATATCGAAGCGGAAATTCCGGTTGAACAACGCCCCGAACTCGACCGCTGGATTATTTCACTGCTGAATTCGCTGGTGAAAGAGGTAGGCGAAAGTTACGAAAACTATGAGCCAACCCGTGCGGGCCGCGCTATTTCGGAGTTTGTTACCGAGAACCTGAGCAACTGGTTTGTGCGCCTCAGCCGAAAAAGGTATTGGGGCGGAGAATATTCTGCCGATAAGATTTCAGCTTACCAAACATTGTACACTTGTTTGGTTACCGTAGCCAAACTGGTGGCGCCCATTGCCCCGTTTTATGCCGACCTGCTTTTCTCTGATTTGAATAAAGTTACCGGAAAAGAAGCCGACCAAAGCGTTCATCTGGCCGAATTCCCGGGTTACGATGAAAAGCTGATTGATAAAGATTTGGAAGAAAAAATGGGCATTGCGCAAAAGGCTTCTTCCATGATTCTGGCGCTCCGCCGCAAGGAAAAGCTGAAAGTTCGGCAGCCGCTGGCCAAAATTATGGTGCCGGTGCTCAATCCGCATTTTCGCGAACAGTTTGAAGCGGTGAAAGATATCATTCTTACCGAAGTGAATGTGAAAGCAGTGGAATTTTTGACCGATACCGAAGGTATTATCAAAAAGAAAATAAAACCCAACTTTAAAACGCTTGGGCCCAAATACGGCAAACTGATGAAACAAATTTCGGGTGCAATCGTACAGTTCGATCAGCATAAAATTGCCGAACTGGAAAATGCAGGTTCGGTAGAAATTGAAGCCGGTGGTCAGAAGATTTCCATCTCGAAAGAAGATGTGGAAATTCAGACCGAAGATATTCCGGGCTGGACTGTTGCCAGTGAAGGGCAAATGACCATTGCACTCGATATCGACGTAACCGAAGAACTGAAGCAGGAAGGTATTGCCCGTGAATTTATCAACAAAATCCAAAACCTGCGGAAAGAGAGTGGCTTTGAGGTTACCGATCGTATAGATTTGGTTATTCAAAAGCATGATGAGTTAAACGAAGCAGTATTAAATTTTAAAAGCTATATTTGCGCCCAAACTTTGGCAGTTGACCTTCTGCTTGTTGATAAATTGAACGATCAAAGAGCTAAAGAAGTAGAAATTGACAAAAATGTTTCGGCCAAAATAGTTGTTGCGAAACAGGATCAGGATATGTTATAGGGCCTAAAAAGGGTAATTAAAATTTACTATTTTCGGCCAAAATACGTTAGTGAGGTAATAATTTAAACCCTACTGTTATGGGAGAAAAAACCAGATATTCGGATGAAGAGTTGATGGAATTTAAACAAATCATACTTAAAAAGCTTGCCAAAGCTCAGGAAGATTATGAAATGTACAAAAGTTCCATTACTCATGGCGACGGCAATGATACACAGGACACGTCGCCCACGTTTAAGGTACTCGAAGAAGGCGCTGCCACGCTGTCGAAAGAAGAAGCCGGCAAGCTGGCTCAACGGCAACTGAAGTTCATTCAACATCTTCAGGCTGCTTTGGTACGTATCGAAAACAAAACATACGGCATTTGTCGCGAAACCGGAAAGCTGATTTCCAAAGAGCGTCTCCGTGCAGTGCCGCATGCAACCTTGAGTATCGATGCCAAAAAGAGCATGGGGTAGTGAACAGACAACTGAATTTTTAAACTGCCCGGAGTTTTTCAGTTTCAGAAAATATCCGGGAGTTTTTTTATAAGGTGTTATGAAGAATCGGACAGGCAGGTTATTGTTATTAATTTTTACGGTACTGGCTATCGACCAGGTGCTGAAAGTGTGGATAAAGACTAATCTTTCGCTTGGTGAGGAAATAGTCGTTATCAAAGATTTTTTTATCCTCCATTTTGTGGAAAATAACGGGATGGCTTTTGGCTTTGAATTTGCCGGAGAATACGGAAAAATGTTTCTGAGTATTTTCAGAATTATTGCCGTAATTGCTATTGGCTGGTATCTGTTCCGGATAACCCGGCACAAAGAAATTCCGTTTGGATTTTTGGTCAGCATTGCACTTATTTTTTCCGGCGCCATCGGAAATATTATCGACAGCCTGTTTTACGGAATGCTGTTTAATCACAGTTACGGGCAGGTTGCCGACTTTTTACCGGAGGGCGGGGGCTATGCCACTTTTCTCCACGGGCGGGTGGTCGATATGTTTTATTTCCCTGTCATTCAAGCTACTTTGCCCGAATGGCTGCCTTTTTTGGGAGGGAAAGAATTTATTTTTTTCCGTCCGGTGTTTAACATTGCCGATTCTTCGATAACTGTTGGAATATTTTCTATTTTGTTGTTTTACAGAAAACAGTTTAGCAAACTCGACAAAGAACACGGGGAAAATAAAGATTCAGAAAAGCAGAATGCAGAAATCGCTGAGGAAGAATCAGATATGAAAGAATAGCAGAACCCCGGAAGCCGGGAAACAGGGTATTTTCCCTCATTTTATTTTACCTTTACAGCTGTTACAATTTCAACCGTTATGAAGAACCAACTGGTTATTTACAATACGCTTTCACGCGAAAAGGAAGTTTTTAAACCGCTGGCAGAAGGGAAGGTGGGTTTGTATGTTTGCGGCCCCACTGTTTACAGCGATTCGCATTTGGGTCACGCCCGTCCGTTTGTTGTTTTCGATTTGCTTTTCAGATACCTGAATTATTCAGGATATAAAGTACGTTACGTCCGGAATATCACCGACGTGGGCCATCTCGAAAATGAAGCCGATGAGTCGGGCGAAGACAAGATATCCAAAAAAGCGCGGGTGGAACAGCTCGAACCTATGGAGGTGGTGCAAAAATACATGAATACTTTCCACAGAAATATGGCGCAGTTGAATGTGTTGCCTCCCAGCATCGAACCACGTGCATCGGGTCACATCATCGAACAGCAGCAGTTCATCGACGCTATTCTGAAAAAAGGATATGCTTACGAAACCAATGGATCGGTGTATTTCGACGTGGAAAAGTATAACAGTGAATACCACTACGGACGGCTTTCAGGAAGAGATTTGGAAAATATCAAATCCAATACCCGACGGTTGGAAGGCCAGGAGGAAAAGAAAAATGCCTTCGATTTTGCTTTGTGGAAAAAGGCTTCACCCGCCCATATCATGCGGTGGCCCTCGAAATGGAGCGACGGGTTTCCCGGCTGGCACCTCGAATGCTCGGCCATGAGCGCCAAATACCTCGGCGATGTGTTCGATATTCACGGAGGAGGTATGGACCTGGCTTTCCCACACCATGAATGCGAAATTGCACAGGCAACCGCCAATAAGGGGAGGGGTCCGGCCCGCTACTGGATGCACAACAACATGATTACCATTAACGGGCAAAAAATGGCGAGGTCTCTGGGAAATTTTATTACACTCGACGACTTGTTTTCAGGGAAAAACGAACTCCTCGAAAAAGCCTATTCTCCCATGACTGTCCGGTTTTTTATATTACAGGCACACTACCGAAGTACCATCGACTTTTCAAACGAAGCGCTTCAGGCTTCGGAGAAAGGTCTGGAAAGACTCTTGGCTGCAGTCGAAACTTTGGAAAAACTGCCGGTTTCAACAGAATCGACCGTGGATGTGGCTGCTTTGAAGGACAAATGTTTCGCGGCCCTGAACGACGATTTTAACAGTCCCGTAGCCATAGCAAACCTGTTCGATGGCGTGAAGATGATAAATTCAGTAAAAACAGGACTGGAAAAAATTTCAGCAAAAGATTTGGAAGAGCTCAAAACCTTCATGCATACCGTAATTTTTGATATTTTAGGGCTGAAAGTAGAAAACCCGGCAGATTCAGGGGAAGACAAAATTTTAAGAAGTGCAGTCGATTTATTGTTGAATATCAGGATGGAAGCCAAAAAAAACAAAGACTGGGCAACCGCCGATAAAATCAGGGATGAACTGAATATATTGGGCGTCGGGATAAAAGATACAAAAGACGGATTTGAGTGGAGTCT
>CAZXHP010000075.1:0-10117 GCA_964639655.1 uncultured Mariniphaga sp. | reverse complement strand
ATTGAAGAATTTGGAACGGTAACTGCCATTGAAAAAGAGAAGGAAAATGTGCATTTTACACTCACCTGCTCGTTTGCCGGTGAGTTGAAAGTGGATCAGAGCCTGTCGCACAACGGGGTTTGTTTAACCGTGGTGGAAGTGAACAAAGTTGAAAAAACCTACAAGGTTACAGCGATTAAAGAAACGTTGCTGAAGTCGAATTTGGGTTTGCTGGAAGTAGATTCGAAAGTGAACCTGGAAAGGAGTATGGTGATGAACGGCCGCCTCGACGGGCACATTGTGCAGGGGCACGTGGATCAGACAGCAATGTGCACCAAAGTGGAAGAAGCCGACGGAAGCTGGTATTATACGTTTGAATACGAATTCGACATTGAAAAAGCCCGGCAAGGTTACATGACCGTTGAAAAAGGTTCGGTTTCGGTAAACGGCGTGAGCCTTACTGTAGTGAATTCAAAAGACAACTCCTTCCAGGTGGCTATCATTCCGTTTACACACGAAGTAACCAACTTTCATACCTTTAAGGAAGGAACCGTGGTGAACCTGGAGTTCGATATCATTGGAAAATATTTAAGTAAACTGAATACTTACGCAAAATAACAACATTTTGCATGAACAGCACAGCATTGATAACGGGCGCGTCGAAAAGGGTCGGGAAATCGCTGGCCGAACACCTGGCTGATAAAGGCTGGAACATCATCATTCATTTTAATTTATCGGAAAAACCGGCAGAAGATCTTGAAAATGTTTTACGGAAAAAACATCCTGCACAAAAATTTACACGGGTAAAGGCCAATCTTTCTGTTGAAAAAGAAGCGGAAATGGTAATACCTCGTTTGGTTTCCGAATTTGGCCCTTTTAACCTGCTGATAAACAATGCTTCGGTTTTTGAGCCGGGATATTTGAAAGGAACGGGTACGAAATTGTTTGACAGCCAGATGAATGTTAACCTGAAGGCGCCTTTTTTGCTGATGCGCGATTTTGCGGTTCATTGCAAACGCGGAAATATTATCAACTTCGTGGACACACGGATTACTGCAAATAAATCGAATTTTGCTGCCTATTCGCTTTCAAAAAAAGGGTTGTGGGAACTGACCAAAATGGCAGCGCTGGAGTTTGCTCCTGAAATCAGGGTGAACGCCATTGCGCCGGGAGTTACGCTGCCGCCCGAAGACAAAGACGAGGATTACCTCCGGAATCTGGCCGAAAACATTCCCATGAAAAAACCCGGCGGTCTGGAACCAGTTCTGAGGAGCCTCGATTTTATTCTGGAAAACGATCACCTCACCGGGCAGTTGCTGTTTGCCGACGGCGGTGAAAATTTGGGTCAAAACGCTTAAACAGAACAAAATGGCACGAATAAAAGTTAAAAACCTGTTGCTGCGCACCTACATTGGTTTCAACCCCGAAGAGCTGGTAAACAAGCAGGACGTAGTTATTAATTTCGAAGTTGAAACCGACATTTCACATCAGGCACTTGAAGCCGATGAGCCGGTAGATATTCTGGATTACAAAACCATCACCAAAAAAGTGATTGAACTGGTACAGGATGGCCGGTTTAAGTTACTGGAGGTGCTGACCCAAAAAATTCTCGACCTCATTCTCGAAGATGAAAAAGTAAACTGGGCGAGGGTGGAGGTGGACAAACCTCACGCCCTGCGTTTTGCCGAATCGGTTTCGCTGGTGATGGAGAGGAGTCGGTTATAGTATGACAAACAAAGCAATCATCGGAATCGGCTCCAATATTAATGCCGAAGAAAATATTTCCAAAATGCTGGAAGTTTTGGGAAAGGAGGTGGAAATTTTAAAAGTTTCTTCCTGGTTAAAAACCAAACCAATAGGTATAGAGGATCAGCAGGATTTTACCAACGGCGCAGTAAAGATTCAAACCGCCCTGAACAGGGAGGGGTTGAACCGGGTTTTGAAAAATATTGAAGACCGGTTGGGCCGCGACCGTTCCGCCCCCAAATTCGGGCCGCGATCCATCGACCTCGATATTGTGGTTTGGAACGGCGAAATTGTGGATGAGGATTATTATACCCGCGATTTTTTGCGGAAAAGTGTTCAGGAAGTTATTTCCGGTTAAAGTTTTTGTTGCTGAATTGAAGGAACAGTTCATTTAATCCGTTTATTCCATTCACCTCTTCCAAATCGGTTACCACGTAATCGGCCCCGTTTTTAAGCAATTCATCGGCATTTTTTTCACGTGCAATTCCAAGGGTTAAACCAAAACCGCCTTTGGCGCCTGCCTGCACTCCTGAAACAGCATCTTCCACTACCACAGAATTTTCGGGTTTTACACCCAGCAGATCGCAGGCTTTGGTGAAAATATCCGGCTCGGGTTTTCCTTTCAGGCCAAACTCGGCTGAAACAACTCCGTCAACCCGCGCTTCAAACAGGTGAAGCAAATCTACTGCTTCCAGCACAGCTTTGCAGTTTTTGCTCGACGAAGCCACACCCAGCTTAATACCGGCTTCTTTCAGCTCAAAAATCAATTGCCGGGAAGAAGGATAAACTTCGGCGCCATCCCGTTTCAGTACTTCGTTAAACGCTTCATTTTTCCGGTTCCCCAGCCCGCAAACGGTTTCGCTTTCTGTGCTGTCTTCAGGCGAACCCCAGGGTAAATCGATTTGGCGTGATTCCAAAAAAGACGCCACGCCGTTGTAACGCGGTTTTCCATCCACAAAGGCCAGATAATCGGCCTGTGTATACTCCCTGAACTGCTCCTTGTAGTTTTTTTCACGCGTATGCAGGAAGTCGTCAAACATTTTTTTCCAGGCAGCGGTGTGGGTAATGGCTGTTTTGGTTATTACACCGTCGAGGTCGAAAATAACCGCTTCAAATTCAGAAAATTGTTTTTTATTCATGGAAATTTTGTTTTACCCCGTTGTTTATTTAAAGCAAATCGGCAAATTGTTTGTTAAACTGTTCAAAGTTCATCGGGTAGTTATCTCCCAGCGTACTTTTATATTTCGAACAAAAAGATTCAAAATGAAACCGGGCCTGATGGATATTATTCATTTGGCGTAACACCCAAACCTGCAGCCAGGTAGCTTCTTCGTTCAGATCGTCGTATTCCAGAATGCGTTTGGCCAGCGCTTCCATTCCCGGCAAATTGTTTTCAGCGTTGTAATGTGCGGCCAGTTTTAAAAGATTGTCAATCACCTGGTTTCCGGTGTATCCCCTGATTTCATCGAGCCAGTCCCAACCCAGGCCTTTTAAAAACCGGCCTCTTTTTACAAGGTGGAAAAAGGATTCCAATTGTGTTTTATCCATTCCGCCGGCAATCTGGCAAAGTTTGTAAGCTTCGGCATAATCGCAAAAAAAAGATTGCCCGGTTTTTGCCAGCAAATGACTGTTCAGGGTAACAATTTCAACGCCCTCAAAATTCTGTACTATTTTGCGCAGTTTATTTAAGGTTACCGCCCTGTTGTTGGCCACTTTTTTTGCCGGGAGGCCGGGCCAGAGCTTTTCATCAATTTCAGCCACCAGTGCACCGTTCTGATTTTTTATGGTGGATAACAGCGTAAATAGAAACAATTCTTTCACTTTTGGAGTAAATTGCGCCGAAATATCGTTTCCATCGCGGTCAACGGCTTTAAATCCTCCGAAAAGACGAATTTGATTTTCTGTCTGGTTTTCAGGTAAATAAACAGCTTTTCTTTCAATAACTGTTTTCTTTTTCCGGAAGATCAGAAACAGAATTAAAACAATCATCGCAATCAAAAATAGAGCGATTCCCGTTTTCAGTCCGTTTTTTTCAAAAATGCGCTGTTCGGGGTTGGCTGCTTCTTTCGGTTTAACTTCTTCATTCAGGGCTAAACGGGTTATTTCTTCCGCTCCGAGCGGGCGGTTCCAGAAATGTAAATCATCGATGTAACCCCGCAAACTTGCACCTTGCGAAAGCGCACTTCCCAAATGGATATCGCCGGTGCCCGAAAAAGGAGGGTGTCCATCTGAACTGCCTATATTTCTGCCATTTAGAAAAATAGCCTGTTCTCCGGTATCAACAATATACCGCCAAACCATGTGGTACCATATGTTGGGCTCCAGTTTTTCTTCTGAGATATAATCGTTCGCCCAGAGTCCAAAATACGGATGTCCGGAGCGAAGGATGAGATGGAGGCCTTTTCGGTATTCTCTTTCATAGTTTCCCAGAACCGCATTGTCTCCAAATTCCAGAATTTCGCTGAATTTTACAAAACAACTTACCGTAAAACTGCTGTTTCGTAATCCGTAAATGTCAGGAGGGCCGAGATTTACATTCGAGTTTTCGGGTAACCGGAGTACGGTACCCCGTTCAATATCATTACTAAATGAATAGTTTTCACCAGAATAGCTTTTTTCAGGAGACAGCATATTTTGAACAATCTCTTCAAAATGAAAACTTCCCGTAAGCCCCCGGCTGAGCTCAAACGGATTGGCCATAATTTGATAACTTTCCGGAACCTCCATCTCTCCGGTCACAATAATTTGTTCCGGTGTCATCTGATACCCGGGCACAAATGGAGTAAGCGTCAGTTCGTCACCTCCCCGGTAGGGAAAACTAAATCTTCCACCGGTAACTGCAACCTCGGGATTTTTCCAGTAAACTTTATCCAGAGTTTTCCCGGAAGCTCTTATTGTTCCGTTAATCCAGGTGAAGGAGTTGAGTTGTGAAACAATAAAATCGAAATCGAAAATATTCCCGCCAACAAAAATAAAATTGGGTTTTTTACCATATCGCGTCCAGCTTTCGAGTAAATAGTTAATATAATCCGGAACCAGATTTTGAATATTACTGGCCGGCGTTGTATTTACCGGAAGGTTCTGAAAATTGTTAATCAGAAATAATTCAAGATTGGTTTTGTTGGATATTCCGGTATTCACCTGGTCTGCCGAAATTTGAAAAATATAATCATCTGTAAAATGCAGCGTACGTCCTGAATTTTCAATGTTTCCCGAAACAAAAAAGAGAACCCTGCGATCGGCTTGTATCAGGTATTCGAGTGTTGGCCACGCTTCTCCACGAGGCTGGTAAAAAATTCGCGGTGCAATTTCTGAATGACTGATTACAGAATCGAGCACCTGTTTGTTGCCTTCAAAATGAATAAACACCGGCAAAACTTTTGACGAGTCAGTTGTAATGAACCGGTTTATTTTTTCAAGAACAGAATTAAAACTGTGCTGACTTCCGGAGAGTGAAATTTTTCCGTTTTTTTCGGTTAAATCGAACTGCATTCCCAAATTATTGCCCGATTGCAAAAAATCCCAGAAACGTTGTTGGTTAAAATTGGAGGGTTGAACTTTTGCAATCAGGAAGGTAGTTTCTGAAAACTCTTTTGCGAAGGATGTGCCGGATAAAAACAACAAAGCCAAAACCAAAAAAGAAACAGAACGGTTACTTATTTTAATACCATTATTCATAAAAATTAATATACGTTTTGCCTTAATTCCAAATTATTTTTGGCTCAAAAATAAACTTTTTCGGCTAAATTATATTCATTTTATAGTTTTTTATATTTTTTCCAAATCATTAAAAATCAAATCATTAAAAATCAAATTAATTTAAAATTAAGAGTTTGGTAAGTTTTTGATACCATAACTGTTAATGCGCAGGTAATAGCTGGGTTGTAATATTGAGTAAAATACAGTTAAAATGGCTGATAAGATCAATCGAAAACATTATTTGATTTTTATTGTGGGCGGTTTGTCTGTCCTGTTGTTTTTGGCACTTTCTAAAAAAACCATTGAATATACTTCAACAGATGAATTTTGCGCTTCTTGCCATGCCCATCCGCATGCCGATGCCACATTTTTACTTTCTGCGCACAACAGCAATCGTACCGGTGTATCAGCCAAATGTGTCGATTGTCACCTGCCACCTGAAGATCAGGGCGCCTATTTTCTTTACCGGAAAGCGTACCACGGTTTTCACGATTTGTATGTTTTTATGACCAAAGATATGGACGAGATAGACTGGGAAGCCAAACGCACGGTTGAAGCTTCGAAACGTTTTGTATATGAAGACGGCTGTAAAAAATGCCATACCAATCTGTTTCCGTCAACCCTCGATGCATTGGGCGCTGAGTCGCATTTGAAATACCTCCGTGATCCGGAAAATAATTCGTGCGTAAAATGTCACCTCAATGTTGGTCATTTCAGGGGAGAACCAACTTTAACCATGGAAGAAACAGTCGTTTCTCCCGAAGAACTGTTTGATGAACCCGCAACGGTTACTTCATTCGAAGATTTTACTGAGCAAATTCCCGGCACAACAGTTTCTTTTAATATGAAAGCTGTTGAAGGCGGACAGTTTAAAATGGGAAGCCCGGCAGATGAACCCTACCGCAGGCCCGACGAAGGACCCGTTCGCGAAGTAGAGGTAAACAGCTTCTGGATGGCAGAAATAGAAGTGACGTGGAGAGAGTACCTGGCGTTTTTTAATGCAACAAGTTCTCAGGGGAGAAAAGAAGCTGACGATGAGGTCGATGAAAAGGTGGACGGCATTTCCGGCGCAACGCCTCCGTGGGGTGCTCCCGACCAGGGGTGGGGAATGGGAAATCGCCCGGCAATTACTATGACACACCACGCGGCTGAAACGTATTGCCGTTGGCTAAGCAGTATAACAGGGAAAAAATACCGGCTGCCCACCGAAGCTGAATGGGAGTATGCTGCTCGTGGCGGGACTTCGGGGCCCTACTTTTTTGAAGGCTCGCCAAAAGATTTTGAACGGGACGGGTTTTGGAACAAATTATTCGGACCTGACACGGCGGTAATCAATTCGTATGTAATTTACCAGGAAAACAGTCCGCACCGTACACAGCCTCCTTTGCTTGTTCAGCCCAACCCGTTTGGATTAAAAAATATGCTCGGGAATGTTGCTGAATTCTGCCTCGATTATTACGACCCGCAGGTTTATGCGAAATACCCCCAAGGTGTTGTAAAAAATCCCAGAGGTCCGAGGGATGGACTGGAGCATGTGATACGGGGCGGGTCATTCAAAAATACAGCAAAAGATTTGCGTGTAGCCCGCCGCGATTTTACACGAACCAAAGAGTGGCTGGAGACCGATCCGCAAATACCAAAAAGTATTTGGTGGTATTCGGACTGCAACCACGTGGGGTTCAGGGTGATTTGTGAATACAATCCGGAAGAAATCAATTCAGAAATAACCAAAAATTAAATACCATGGAAAAGAGTCAGCTTTCGCGCAGAAATTTTCTGGAAAAATCGGCACTTATCGGAGCTGCCGGACTGGCCGGACTGGCTGGAATGAGTGCACTGAGTTCCTGCAGAAACAGTAAAACGGTTGATTACGTTTTCCCCCCGCTTTTGGATAAAGCCCCTGACGGAGTGAAACTGCGGGCGGGACTGGTAGGCTGCGGAAACCGCGGTACCGGTGCTGCCCTTAATTTTCTTACCGCAGGTAACGATCTCGAGCTGGTTGCCCTCGCCGATGTTTTTGAAGATAAAGTTTGGGATTGCCATTCCAAACTCGAAAAACAAAAAGTAGAAGTGCCAAAAGGAAACTGTTTTTGGGGTTTCGACGCCTATAAAAAATTGCTGGACGTTGATTTGGACGTGGTAATTCTGGCTACTCCGCCGCACTTCAGGCCAGAGCATTTCGATGCCGCCATTCAGGCTAAAAAGCATGTTTTTATGGAAAAACCAGCTGCAGTGGATCCGGTTGGCGCACGGCAAATTATTGCCACTTCCAAAAAAGCCGAGAATATGGGGCTCTCCGTGGTTACAGGCACACAGCGCCGCCACGAGCGCGATTACCTGGAAACTTACCGGCAGGTAGCTTCGGGTGCCATTGGTGAAATTACTTCGGCAAAAGCCTGGTGGCTACAGTCGCATGTGTGGTTCCGTACCCGCGAAGAAGGTTGGAGCGACATGGAATATATGCTTCGGAACTGGAACAACTTCTGCTGGCTTTGTGGCGATCACATTCTGGATACGCATGTGCACAATATCGATATTGTAAACTGGTTTGTGGGGAAACAACCTGAAAGTGCCATAGGTTTTGGCAGCAGGGTGCGCCGGCTTACAGGCGATCAATACGATTTTTTCAGTATCGATTTTGAATTTGGGAACGGCGTTTTTTCACACAGCATGTCGCGCCAGATTGACGGCTGTGCCAATACTCTGGGCGAACTGGTTATGGGAACGAAAGGCTATACGAACTGTAAAAACACCATCTATAATCCCGACGGAACCATTAAATGGCAATATGAATATCCGAAAAACAAAGACGGCAAATCCACCGGGATTGTGGAAGTTTCGCCCTATGTGCAGGAACATATCGATTTGGTAACTGCCATTCGAACCAACAAACCGGTGGTTGAAGCCGAGCGGACAGCAGTTTCAACGCTCACCGCAATTATGGGCAGAACTGCCGCTTATACAGGTCAGAAAGTTACGTGGGAAGAGATGATGAATTCTACGGAGCGCCTGGGACCTGAAAAATATGAAATGGGACTGGTGGAAATGGAATTTCCGGTTCCGCTGCCGGGGACACAGCATAAAACTTAAAAATTAAAAAAAGATGATATCGGTTGTTATTCCATTACTGAATGAGGAGCAATTGGTTGAACAATTGCTGAAGGAACTTTGGCATGCTCTGACCCAAACCGGAGAGGAGTTTGAGGTGGTGTGCGTTGACGATGGAAGCACTGATAAAACCCTGGAAAAATTGCTGAAGTTCAGGAAAAAACACGGCCAGTTGAAGGTTTTGTCACTTTCGCGAAATTTCGGCCTGCAGTCGGCCTTAACTGCCGGGGTCGAATATGTAAAAGGCGATTACGTGGTAATAATGGATGGAGATTTTCAGGATCCGCCCGACCTTGTACCCGTGCTTTACGAAAAAATAAAAGCGTCGGGCGTCGATATTGTTTCGGCCGTTCGCGAGGCACGTAATGAAAAATTCTCGAAAAGAATTTACATCAATATTTTCCATCGCATTTTCGATCGGCTAACCGGAGGACAGCAAGTCGCCCAAACAGGGAATTTCTGTATTCTGAATAAAAAGGCACACCGCGCTGTATTGCAGTTTTCCGAAAGAAACCGCTACCTTCCCGGTATCCGGAACTTTATTGGGTTTAACCACGAGTTTATTTTGTACGACCGGCCCGACAGATTAAAAGGTGAAGCAAAAATGAGCCGCCGGAAACTGTTTTCACTGGCTGCAGATGCCATTTATTCGTTTTCGAAATGGCCCATAAAATTCTGTCTGTACCTTGGATTGCTGGGTGTGTTAATTTTTCTGGCGGCAATTGTGTACACGTTCGCCTCTAAAATTCTGGGACTTGCCCCCATCGGGTGGTCTTCCATGTTTCTGACAATTAGCTTTTTTGGTTCGGTTCAACTCACATTTTTAGGATTAATCGGTGAGTATGTTTACCGGATTTTTAAGGAAGTTCAAAACCGGCCACTCTATTTTGTTCAGCAAATTTATGAGTAACATCGGCCACATATTAACTGCAAAGCATCTTTTTTGGGCACTCATGCTTGTTTTTGCAGGAGCATTGGCAATTTTTGCTCCCCGTGCAGCAGTTAATGTGGACGAACAGTTGCACTATCCACATGCCAAAAAAGTGGTAAACTGGTATTTCACTTTCGGTGCCGACAAAAATTGCCTCGATACGCCAAAAACCAACCTGAAATACTACGGGCAATCGGTGGATAATTTTACAGCACTTGTTAACCGTATTTTTAAAATTGAAAATGAATTTTTGACAAGGCATTATACCGGCGCCTTTTTTTTCTGGTTGCTGTTACTGGTTTCCGGGTTGCTTGCTCAAAACATCGCCCGTTCCTGGCTAGTGGCCGTTTTTACTTTACTGGCTCTGGCATTTATGCCCCGACTGGCAGGACAGGCTTTTGGAAACCTCAAGGATATTCCGTTTGCAACCGGTTATGTGGCAGGGTTGTACCTGATTCTCCGGTTTTTAAAAGAATTTCCCCGGCCAGCCTGGAAGACCGCCGGTTTGCTCGGGCTGGCAATTGCTTTTACCGTTTCTGTGAGGGCAGGTGGATTTATCCTTTTTGCCTATTTGGCATTGAGTATCATTTTATATTTTGTTTTGAAGCCTTTTTACCTGAAACAAATAGTTTCAACTAAACCCGTTTTTGTAAG
>CAZXHP010000074.1:0-16405 GCA_964639655.1 uncultured Mariniphaga sp. | reverse complement strand
TTTCATCGCCACCTTTCTACTGCCAGCCTGGTGTTTGTGTTATGTTGGGATTTTGCGAAATGGCACTCAGCGGAATCGGCCAGAAATAGTGTTTGTTTTCGTCGAATACCGGGTTTTCCCAGTCAGTGTCTTTATATACATCGATATATTCTATTCCGTCAACAAGAGAAGTTTTAATCACGGCGCTTCCTTCCGGGTCGATTTCAGCTTTCATCGCTGCATCGAAACGGATACCCAGGTCAGGACTTTCAAGTTTCTTTCCTTGTTTCCAGCGCCTCAGGTCGTCGTAGCGGAAACCTTCCATAAACAGTTCAATGCGGCGTTCACGGCGTATTTCGACAATCAGTGATGAAACTCCGTCGTCAGCATAGCGCGGATCCATTGGCGGATTTAAGTCGAGGTGCGGCATTCCTACCCGATCGCGTAACCGGTTGATGCTTATATCCAAATCGGCCTGAGTGATGGCACCCAGTTCAGCCATTGCTTCGGCATAATTTAAAAGTGCCTCGCCAAAGCGTAAAATAATTGCCGGAGTATCGGAAGTATTGTATGTAGCGAAAGAGGCGATTGGTTCGAAAACCTTGCAAATGGAATATCCTGTTTCATCGCCCTGGCCGCCCATGCCGGGTAAGCGCGGATAGGTACGGGTCTGGTCGTTGTTGTTCCACTGCCAGCGTGCTACATCGTCGGGATGCAGAATGGTCTGGCGCAGCCGGGGATCGCGGTTTTCGAATATATCCCGGAACGAGGCATCACCCTGATATTGATCGGAAAGGGTAACAGGCAGTCCGTCGGTGCACAGATAATCTTCCACAAAACTTTTGGTTGCCCCGCCGTTGTAACTGCGGTGATAACTTAAAACGTGGTTGGTGAAAACACCCAGTTGATAACGTCTCCAGTACATTACTTCAGGTACGCCGGTTAAATCGGAACGGATTTTATGAATAGCCTGGTAATCGTTTTCCGGGTCGCCGGTTGAATACAGTTCATAAGGACCGTTGTCCATCAGTTCTTTTGCAGCCGAAGCAGCTTCCTGCAGCCACATGTTTGCGTCGGAGCCAATTCCATGGTACTTTCTCCAGGTTCCTTCAAAAAGGCAAATCCTTGATTTCACCAACAACGCAGCCCACCTGTTCAATCGTCCGGGACCGCCGCCGTCGCCCCAGTCATCGGGCAGCCACTGGGTGGCAAAATTCAAATCTGCCAGTACGTTAGCCATCACGTCTTCGCGTGAATCGAGCGGTGCGTACAACTCTTCCGATTCTACCGTCAGTTCATGGTCAACCCAGGGTGCGCGACCAAATTTTGAAATTTTATCGGCATAAAACCAACCGCGGAACAATCGTGCTTCACCCACATATTTATTTACCGTTTCTTCTGCAACGCCATTCTCCAGCGTTTTACCGTAATTATCCATAAACACGTTAATAGTACGAACAAATGCCCAGCCTTCGTTTCGCCAACCAAACCACTGCGGACTCGAGGGAATGGTATGTTTTCCGGCCCTAACCTGCTGGAAGCGTTCATGCCTTGCCGCCCGCGGGGCCATATTATCTGCAAATTCATCCTGGTACCACAAACTTCCCCAGTGACTATCGAAACCTTCGAAGTGTCCCATCAATATGGGGACATTATTGTCATTCCTGGCTAAATCGTAAATTCGGTTGTTGTAAACCATCAGGTCGTTTTCAGTGTTCCAGAACGTTTCGTTACTGATTCTGTCCAACGGATTTCTATCCAGGAAATCATTGTTTAGTTCGCAACTGTATAGCAGCGTAACCAATACTATCAAACTCAACTTTATACTATAACTTTTCATTTCTTCTGCTTTTAATAGTTATTAGAATGTAACCTTAACGCCAAGTGAATACACTTTGTCGAAGTAGTACTCCTGGGTAACCGTTTCGGTTTGTTCAGGATCCAATGGCTTATGCATGCCTGTTATGGTGAACAGGTTCATACCCGACAGATATACCTGTGCCCGGCTCATTCCGATTTTTTGAGCCACGGTTTCGGGCAGCCAATAACTTAAAGTAATGTTTTTCAGGCGCATGTACGCTGCGTTCTGCACATAGCGCGATTGCGGAAGGATATTTTTCTTATCGTTCGTTCCGACGTGCGGAGCGGCAAAGTAAGCATTCGGATTATCTTCACTCCAGGTTTCGGTGAGGTAGAATTTTTCGATATGCCCCGCGTTAAACGGATAAAAAGCGTTCCAGTTTCCGTTGGGTGGAAGATAATCGCGTTTCATTCTTCCCTGAAAAAACAGGTTTAAAGTCAAATCTTTGTACTGAATGTTCGGATTCAGGCCAAAGGTATATCGTTCAGTAGAATTTCCGATAACTGTTCGGTCTCCGGGGTCATCTATGGTATTGCTTCCCGAATCAATCTGATCGTCGCCATTCAGGTTCTTGTATTTTATATCTCCGGCCTTCCAGTTGGCACCGAGCCGCGTTTGGTCGGGATGTTGAGCCACTTCATCATCGGTTTGGAAAATACCTTCGGTAACGTACCCCCAGATTTCACCGATTTTTTGCCCTACCCGATATTCAGATAATGCACCGGTAGGGTTATCGTATTTGGTAATCTCCGACTGGTTGTCGGCAAGAGCAAGTGTTACACTGTACCTCCAGTCCTGACCGATGCGGGCGCGCCAGGTTGCTGCCAGTTCCCAACCCAGGGTTCTTAAATCGGCAGCATTGGATTGCGGAGCAGAAGTTCCGAGCAACGAGGGATATTCCACATCCATCAGCATGTCTTTGGTATCGCGCTGGAACATATCGAATGAGAGATCAAATTTTTGATTCAGAATGGTAAGATCGATCCCAATATTTTTGGTTTCCACCGTTTCCCAGGTTAAAGTGGGGCTAACCAGGCCAGCCGGGGAAACAAACGGAATACGCCCCGCCGAAGACATCATATAAGGTGAAGTACCGATACCCATGGTTGAAATATAAGGATAAAGAATCGCATTCCCGTTGTTATCAACCAAAAGCTGGTTCCCGAGGGTTCCATAAGAAGCCCGAATCTTCAAATTATCGAGCCAACTGCTTGCACCGTCCATAAACGGTTCGTTGGAAAGCCTCCAGGCTACTGAAACCGATGGAAAGAATCCAAAACGGTCATCTTTGGGGAAGCGTGATGTGCCGTCGTAACGGCCATTGGCTTCCAGCAGATACTTGTCTTTGTAACTGTAATTCAACCGGTAAAAGATACCACGCAAGGAAAGGTGCGACCGGCTTCCAAAAGTCTGCTGTGTACCGGATGTTGCATTAATATCTGTAATCAGCGGAGTAATCAGCGACGCTGCCCTGGCGCCAACATAAGTATTTCGTCCCCATTCCTGGTTAAACCCAACCATTGCTTTAATGTAATGATTGGTTAGATCTTCAAAAGTATATTCGGCATAAGCATTCATTACGTAATACTGGTTATAGTTCGACCAGTTCTGAATCCAGTCGTCACCACTGAAACCATTACCAATTTGCAGATTGGCGAGGTCGGTGTTTTCTATTCCCTCTATCTTGCTGGCCACATCCTGCCGTTCGCGGTGATAGGTACTGTACGAAAAATCACCTCTTACAAGCAATCCTTTTACCGGCGTCATAGTCACTCCCTGTTTTAACAGTGTTCTTTGCTCATCTTCCACGTCGCGGCCACCGTCTTCCCAGTAGGGTAAAGCATTCAGGCTCAAAAAATATCTCCCGATATACGGTTCATAATTTCCCCGGTCGCCGGGTTCAAGATAATAGGGCAGGTCGGGAAACGTTACCATATGGTTGGGATTTACCCTTGCCACGGTATTGATATTTACATCCCAGTTATAAAAATGCGGTTGATCGTTGTGTTCCGAACTCCAGTTGATCTGGCTGTCCATATTTAACCAGTCCGTAATTTTATAATCCCCTTTCATCAACACATTATACCTTTTATACATATAGTTTTTATCGCGGGGAAGGTTAGCCCAGCCCTCCTTATCGATAAATCCGAAAGAGGCATAATAGGACGCATCGTTCGAAGCACCCGAAATGTTCAGGTCGTATTTTTGCTGGTGCGACCAGTCGGCAATGGTCATCCCTTTATAATCCGTATAACCGTACCTGCGTAGTGTTCCCTGGTAAACGCCCCACTCATTTTCCGGACTCGGATTTTCCCGCCATCGCTGAAATCCTTCAAGATAGTCTTCGTCGAACCTGGGGTTGCCGTTGGTTCTGATTGTAGCTTTGTTCCAGGCCAAAGCAGCTTCATACGGATCGGTCACCGGATCGATTAAAGCGATTGGTACAGTAGCCGATTGTTCGGTAGCGAGGGTAACGGTCATTTTACCCGGCTGCCCTTTTTTGGTTTCCACCAGAATTACCCCGAAGGCTGCCCTGGCCCCGTAAACCGCTGCTGCTGCAGCATCTTTCAGCACTGTAATACTTTCAATGTCATTGGGGTTCAGTTTGTCAACATCACCGGGCACACCGTCAATCAAAATAAGCGGCTCGCCTCCGTTGATGGATTCAAAACCCCTGACATTAAATTCGGCTGAACGGGTAGGATCGCCATTCCTGATGGTAATATTCAGGTTGGGAATTACCCCCTGCAAACCCTGTCCGGCAGATATAATTGGCCGGTTTTCGAGCCTTTCGGCTGTCGCCACTCCCACTGCACCGGTAAGGTTGGCTTTTTTCTGGGTACCGTAACCCACAGCCACAACTTCTTCCAACCCAATGGTAGAAGTAACCATGGTTACATTAATAGTTGTCTGATTTCCAACCAGAATTTCCTGCGTTTCCATTCCTACGAACGAAAAAACAAGTGTGACATCATTATTCACACCTGAAAGTGAGAAATCCCCGTCGATTCCGGTAACCGTCCCGGAGGTCGTACCCTTAATTATTACCGACACACCCGGAAGGGGAAGACCTCCTTCATCCGCTACCACCCCTGTCACGGTTCTTTGGCCATAGGCTGCCATTCCAACCGCAACAGAAAGGAAACATAAGAGCAAAAAGCGCATAGCTTTTTTTGTTTCATTCTTCTTTTTCATGAAAAATTAGTTTTAGGTTAAAAAATAAAATCAAAAAATATATTAATACATTTATATCTGAAATGATTCAAAAACAAAGGGTAACAACTTTTTTTATCCATAAGCAAGTTTAATTTTTGTTTATTTACATTTTTCTCAGTTACGGAAAAAAGCAAAGAACAGATCTTTGGCTAGCACTATTTTCTTTAATGATAAAAACACATTCTCTTTTTCGATTTGCAACTAACAATCGATTGCAAAATTTACAACATTTTTTATTCAAAAAAAATTTTTTATTTACATTTTTTTCTTTTAAACAGAGATTTCCTTTTAAATCCCCGGAGAATCCCACAAAATACTTACAAATAGAAACACGTATTCAAAAAAATTATTGTGGAGTACTACCCTTAAAACCGGAAATTTAAAATTTAAGGAGTTAAAAAAATTGCCCAAAGGTTATGGTTACTTTTTACTTTCCATACACCTTCGCATCCACTTCGCCACGGGCCACCAACAGTGCATTCAAAGCCAGTGCCTGCAATTCGTCTTCGCCGGGATAGGTAAAAACCGGAGCAAGAAATCCGGTTCGGTTTTTTATGAAAGTTTCGGCACCCGGGCTAAAAGCCAGACCGCCGGTAATTAAAATGGCGTCGATTTTTCCATCGAGCACCACAGCCATTTCGCCAATCATTTTTGAAACCTGGTAAAACAGAGCCTCCTGAATCAACCGGGCCTTTTCATCACCCGACAGTGCGCGCTCTTCAACTTGTTTGGCGTTATTGGTACCCAGGTAGCCCACATAACCACCTTCGCCAACTACCATACGCCGTACCTGTTCTTCGGAATATTTACCACTGAAACAAATTCCGATTAACTGCCCCACCGGCAATGTACCCGACCGCTCGGGACTAAAAGGGCCTTCACCATCAAATGCATTGTTTACATCTACTACCCTACCCTTTTTATGCGCACCAACCGAAATTCCGCCTCCGAGGTGAGCCACAATAAGGTTCATCTCCTCGTATTTTCTGCCCGCCGTTTTGGCATGAAGTCTGGCTGTGGCTTTCTGGTTCAGCGCATGAAAAATGGAACGCCGTTCAAATTTTGGATGTCCGGCAATTCGGGCCACCTCATCCAGTTCGTCGGTTACCACCGGGTCGGCAATATAGGCGCGTGCGTTTGGAATTTGCTGGGCAATATAATCGGCAAGCAACGGCCCCAGATTACTGGCATGTTGCCCAAGCACGCCGTCCCGCGCATGTTTCAGCATCTGGTTATTAACACTGTAAACGCCCGATTCGAGGGGGTAGGTTAGCCCGCCCCGGCCAATCACAGTTTTTATGGAATCCACGTCGATTCCTTCTTCCACCAAAGCATCGACAATAAAACCTTTCCGAAAATCAAACTGATCAACCACATTATTGTACCGCATCAATTCGTCGAGGGAATGACGAATGGTTTTATTCAACACACATTTTTCGTCGAAATAAACCGCGAACTTAGTGGAAGTAGAACCTGGATTTATGGCGAGGATTCGATGCATAAACATTATTTTACTCAGCTCGTCAGAGAAGCCAGCGCTATTGAATTCAGTTTGGTCTTTTCACTGTCGCCCCGCGATGAGACAATTGCAGGAACTTTGGCACCTGCAATAATCCCGGCCATTTGAGCCTTACATAGTTTCGAATTGGTTTTATAAAACACGTTGGCCGCATCGATGTTGGGAAACAGCAGGCAATCGGCATCACCCGCTACCGGCGAAGTAAATCCTTTAATGCGTGCTGACTCGCGGTTAATGGCCACATCGAGCGCCATTGGACCATCGACCAGACCTCCTTCAATCTGGCCGTGTTCTGCCATTTTTGCGATGGTGGCTCCGTCCATACACGACTGAATTGAAATGATTATCTGCTCGGTAGGAGCTATTACGGCAATTTTCGGAACTTCAATACCTAACGAATGAGCTGTTTTTATCAGGTATTCAGTCATTAAAATTTTCTGCTGTAAATCGGGATAAGGAATTACACCTGCATCGGAAAAAATCAGCATTTTGTGGTAATTGGCATTCTCCATCAGCGCAACGTGACTTAAAATTCCTTTTGCCGGAACGAGGCCAAATTCTTTTTTCAGCAATACCTTCATAAATTTGTCGGTAGATACCAAACCTTTCATTATCAGGTCGGCCTGGCCATCGTGAATCAACTCCACAGCTTTTTCAGCAGCTTCCTTTTCCGACCGGGAATGAATGATTTCATATTTCCCGGCATCGATATTCAATTCGCTGCAGGTTTTTTCAATTTTTTTGCTGTCTCCGGTCAGAATTGCGGAAACCAACCCCAGCTCAACTGCTGCATCCAGTGCCTCCAATGTGTTGGCATCCACTCCATTAACGGTTATCAAACGCTTCCGTGGTTGAGTTTTAACAGCTTCCAGCAGGTTTTTAAAGTTTCGTATTTCCATAGTTCGATTTTCCCACGAAATTAAAACAATCCTTTTTACAAATGGATAACATTTCTCAGCTTTCTTTATGTTTTAAACCATGAACCACCGAATTCCAAACCCGTTTTACTGAAAAATCCCGGGGCGTTTATTTTTTATCCAGCCCGCCACTTCACGGGCAATCATCAACTCTTCGTTGGCAGGAACAATTACTATTTTAACCTTCGCCCCGGGTTGATTCAGAACTGTTTCGCTTCCGTTATTTTCAGCGTTTAAATTTTGGGAAATCCTGATTCCGAGAAACTCAAGGCCACTGCATATTTCCGCCCGGGCATAAACGCTGTTTTCACCAACTCCGCCGGTAAAAACAAGCGCGTCGATTCCCCCCATTGCGGCAGCATAAGCGCCAATGTACTTTTTTACACGGTAACAGTAAACATCGAGTGCTGTTTGGGCCGCTTTATGCTTTTTTCTTGCTGCTTCTTCCACGGCCCGAAAGTCGGAGGAAATACCTGAAAGTCCCAGCAGACCACCCTCGTTGTTCACTAATTTCTGAATTTCGGAAACAGAAAGGTTAAAATTTTCATGCAAATAAACCAGCACACCTGCATCGATGTCGCCGCAGCGGGTTCCCATCAAAAGTCCTTCAACAGGTGTCAATCCCATTGATGTATCTACCGATTGACCGTTTTTTACGGCCGCCAGCGACGCTCCGTTTCCCAGGTGACAGGATACAATTTTGCTGTTTTCCAAAGGTAAACCGGCAATTTTACAAGTTTGCTGAACGGCATATTTGTGCGAAGTACCGTGAAAACCATGCCTTCTTATTCCATGATTCAAATACCAGTGCAAAGGTATTCCGTACAAAAAAGCCCGGGGTGGCAGCGTTGTGTGGAAAGCGGTATCGAACACACCGGCCTGAATCACCTCCGGCAGAAGCTTTCCAATGGTCCGGATACCTTCGAGATTAGCCGGGTAATGCAGAGGCGCCAGCAATGTGCATGATTCCATGTAAGCAATCACCTCAGGTGTAATAACCGTTACATTCTTTGTTTCATTTTTGTCTCCACTGTGAATTAGCCGGTGACCCACCACATCCAGTTCGTTTAATGCGTGAAGACAGTTATTGGATGGACGAACCAACTCCTGCAAAATCCGGTTCAAATTCTGCTGATAAGAAAATCCAGTGAATTGGAATTTTCTGTTTTTGCCGGAAACTTTCATCAAAAAGCGGGTATTCCCTGATTCATTCTTTTCGGCTTTTCCCTGCGTAAGCAAAACCTCGTCAGGCATTTTAAACAACTGAAATTTGATGGAAGAACTTCCGCAATTCAAGACCAGTATATTCATAGGCAAAAATACTTTTGTTTGAAAAAAAAGCCTGGTAAAACCTTTGAAGATAGATAAATCCATTCGATTTACCATTCTGCAACTCAGATTTATGAAAAAAAACCGACGTGTTATACAATATAATATATTCTTTTCTTTTTTCCTGATTTTTTATGTAATTTAACCGCGCTGTATTACAACATGGTTTTAACAATTCAAAAAAAGCTGAAACGTGCCGAACGTTTTTTACCATACATTTTTTGCCGAATGAAATTTGAATTTTCAAGCGAAGCCGAAATATACGTCACCCCTTTTGATCGATTTTCCACGGGAACAAAACGATCGTCAGGAGTGTTAAAGGTTTAAATGCTTCGCCTGAAAAAAGAGAAGTATTCAAGTTTAATCATTCAAAATTATTTAAATTCTAAGCTATGGTAAATAAGATAACCAGTCTTGCCGAGTATTTTCAAAAGTACCAGGAGAGTGTTGCCGATCCCGAAGGTTTCTGGGGCGGCATAGCAGAAAATTATTACTGGCACAAAAAGTGGGATCGTGTCCTCGATTGGAAATTTGAAGGAGAAGGAGCGCCCGATGTTAAATGGTTTGTAAACGGAAAACTGAACATTACCGAAAATATTTTCGAACGGAATATGTTCATGCGAAAAGATCAGGTGGCTATTATCTGGGAACCCAATGATCCTAAAGAAAAAGAAGTAAAACTAACCTACGGCGAACTTTTCAGCAAGGTAAAACAATTTGCCAATGCACTGAAAAGCCTGGGGGTAGAAAAAGGCGACAGGGTGGCTATTTACCTTCCGATGGTTCCCGAACTGGCCATTGCCATGCTTGCCTGTGCCCGAATCGGAGCAATCCATTCCATTGTTTTTGCCGGTTTTTCAGCATCGGCACTGGCCGACAGGATACACGATGCCAAATCGAAAGTTTTAATCACTTCTGACGGCGGATTCCGCGGCACCAAATCTATTCATTTGAAAAATATTGCAGATGAAGCACTGGAAACTTGTCCAACAGTTGAAAAGTGTATCGTTTTACACAGAACCGCCGAAGAACACGTACACTGGGTTGACAATCGGGATATCTGGTGGCACGATTTAATTAAGAGTGTCGATTCGGAAAACAAAGCCGAAGAAATGGACGCGGAAGATATCCTTTTTATCCTTTACACATCGGGCTCTACCGGAAAACCCAAAGGCGTTGTACACACCACCGCCGGGTACATGGTATATTCGGAATATACATTCAAAAATGTATTTCAATACAATGATGGAGATATTTACTGGTGCACCGCGGATATTGGCTGGGTGACCGGACACTCCTACATTGTTTACGGCCCGCTGCTTGCCGGTGCAACCAGCATTATGTTCGAGGGCGTCCCAACCTGGCCCGATGCCGGGAGATTCTGGGACGTTGTGGATAAATACAAAGTAACCCAGTTCTATACTGCACCTACCGCTATTCGTGCATTAATGGCGCAGGGCGACGAATTTGTAACGGGCCACGATCTCAGTTCGCTGAAAGTGCTCGGAACCGTTGGCGAACCCATCAACGAAGAAGCCTGGCGCTGGTACCACGATACAGTTGGAAAAGGAAAATGCCCCATTGTGGATACCTGGTGGCAAACGGAAACCGGTGGAATTATGATAACACCACTGGCCGGAATTACACCCACCAAACCGTCGCTGGCCACACTTCCGCTGCCCGGGATCCAGCCTATTTTAGTTGATCCGGAAGGCAATGAACTGAAAGGCAACGGCGTAGAAGGAATTTTATGCATCAAATTCCCCTGGCCCGGCATGTTGCGCACAACTTATGGCGATCATCAGCGTTGTTACATGACCTACTTTTCGGCCTACAAAGGACTGTACCTCACCGGAGACGGCGCCAAACGCGATGAAGAAGGATACTACCGGATTATTGGCCGAATCGACGATGTAATTAATGTTTCCGGTCACCGGATTGGAACTGCCGAAGTGGAAGATGCCATTAACCAGCACCCAAAAGTTGTGGAATCGGCTGTTGTTGGTTATCCGCACGAAATTAAAGGTTCAGGCATTTATGCTTATGTGATTTGCGAAGATTTAACCGACAAGGAAATGGCCGGCATTGAAAATGAAATCAGGGAAACGGTCAATAAATTTATTGGTCCGATTGCCAAACCCGATAAAATTCAGATTGTAAGCGGCCTGCCCAAAACCCGTTCAGGAAAAATTATGCGGCGTATTCTGCGGAAAATAGGCGAAGGCGACGCTACCAACCTGGGAGACACTTCTACCCTGCTCGACCCAGGTGTTGTTGAAGAAATTATCAACGGAGCCAAAGTGGAAGTTAAAAGATAGACTTATTAGCTAAAAGGCATCTTCGGTTTGAAGATGTCTTTTTTATTTTATCAACCAAAAAAACCAGGAATGAAAAACCAAAAAACATTTAACCGTGGATTTGTTGTACTCGGAGCGATACTGATCCAACTTGCCCTGGGTGCCATTTACGCCTGGTCGGTTTACACCAGACTTTTGGTGGAAGCAGGCTGGAGCAAAGCTGAAACTCAAATGGTGTTTTCGGCCGGACTGGCAGTTTTTGCTGTTGTAATGGTTCTTGCCGGAAGAATGATGCCCAAAGTGGGACCACGAAAACTTGCCTTTGCCGGAGGAATTGTTTTAGGACTGGGGTACATTTTGGCCGGTCTGCTGGGGGCTGAAAACTTTATAACTACATTTATTTTTATCGGAATACTGGGAGGAGCCGGCATCGGACTCGGATATGTGGTACCCATTGCGGTTGGCATGCGCTGGTTTCCCGATAAAAAAGGAATGATAACCGGACTGGCAGTTGCCGGATTCGGGTTTGGAGCTACACTTTGGATGGCCCTCGCTGACCGTCTTGGCCCCCTGGGCGGAGGTCAGCTGCTGACAAACATCGGCCTTTCCAACACCTTTGTCGTTTATGGAATTGCCTACCTGGTAATTGTTTCCATTGGAAGTATCTGGATGGTTTTTCCGCCGGATGGCTGGCAACCCAAAGGGTTTCAACCACCGGTTGCCACCAGAAAAAATTCAGCAGGAACCATCAATTTCACCAGTGGCGAAATGCTGCGGACCCCACAATTTTATCTCATTCTTGTAACGTTTACCTTTGGAGCCGCCGCCGGTTTAATGAGCATTGGTTTGATGCGCCTCTGGCCTCAGGAAGCGCTTACCAAAGCTGGAGTATCGCCCGAAGCAGCCGGCGCTGCCGCAACTCTTGCCATGGCTGTGTTTTTTGCGCTCTTTAACGGACTCGGCCGCATTCTGTGGGGATTGATAAGCGATAAAATCGGCAGAAAAAACTCCATTATTATTATGATGGCCACACAGGGGTTGTTTGTTATCCTTTTCCAATGGATGGCCGGAAACGAACTTACTTTATACCTGTTTGCCATTTTAATCGGATTTAATTTCGGTGGAAATTTTGCGTTATTTCCAACAGTTACAGCCGACACGTTCGGCACAAAATACGTCGGGCAAAACTATGGCTGGGTATTTTTAGCCTATGCCGTAGGAGGTATTTTAGGACCGGTAATGGGAGGCCGCCTTGGAGATTTAAATAATTTTCCGCTTGCATTTACCATTTGCGGAATATTGTGTTTCGTAGCTGTAATATCCATCAGCCTGCTTCAACCGGCATCAAAACCGGAAAAAACCCTGACAGGCCTGTCTCACGAAAAAAGTGCGGGGACAGTAAAGCCGACCGCCGGGTAAATTTTGAATACGACCTGTAGCTATTGTGCCGGTTGAAAAACGTTGTGTAATGTTACCGGTTTAGGCCCGGACAAATTTGAATTTTCCGGGCTTAAATTTTTAAGAAAATGCCCTCCAAAACAGCATTCATTTAAAAATAATGTTGTGAAACAGGTTAATGCAGGATTGTTTTTAAACATAAAATCACAAAATTTGCCTTGCAAAATCGCTGTAATCTGTTGAAACAAAAAATATTCGACCAATTACAGCAGATTCAGGCACAAAGTGTGAAAAATTTTTAATCCTGATTTTTTTTCGTGATTTTTATGGACAAATTCTTTCATCTTTAATTACACGTTAAACAACGTTCAACATTTAAAATATATACCAATGGCCATTAAAAAATTAGACAGCATTTTTAAACCGAAGCGAATCGCTTTAATAGGAGTTTCCAATAACCCCGACAGTGTAGGCGGAATTACCCTGCGCAATTTAGTGGGAGGAGGATACAACGGTGTGGTTTACCCGGTTAACCCCAAACGTGAAGCGGTGTTTGGGATTCCTTGTTATCCCGATGTTAAGAGTTTACCGAAGGTACCCGACCTTGCGGTAATAATGACAGGCGCCAAACATGTACCGCAATTGGTGCGCGAATGTGGTGAAGCAGGGATTCACGGAATAATTATTATGTCAGCAGGTTTCAAGGAAGCAGGCAAAGAAGGGAAAGTCCTTGAAGAGCAGGTTAAAGCGGAAAAAGCCAAATTCCCCGACATGCGTGTGATTGGCCCCAACTGCCTGGGAATTCTGGTGCCCGGATTAAGTATGAACGTGAGCTTTGCCAACGGGATGCCCGAAAAAGGGCACGTCGCATTTATCTCGCAGTCAGGTGCTTTGTGTACGTCGGTTCTCGACTGGGCTTACGAATCGCATATCGGGTTCTCCTATTTCGTTTCCATAGGTAATTCAATGGATGTGAATTTTGGCGATTTAATCGATTATTTCGGACAAGACCCCAGCACCAAGTCCATTGTGTTGTATGTCGAATCGCTTTCTTATGCCCGCAATTTTATGTCGGCAGCCCGAGCATTTTCCCGCGAAAAACCTATTATTGTTTACAAGTCGGGACGGTTCCCCGAATCGGCGGCAGCTGCAGCTTCGCACACCGGAGCGCTGGCCTCTGAAGATTCCATTTACGATGCGGTTTTCCGGCGTGCCGGATTGGCCAGAGTGTATGATTTCGGAAATATTTTTGATTTTACCGACCTCGTCGGCCGCAAACGAATTCCCAAAGGAAACAGGCTGGCAATTGTTACCAATGCCGGCGGGCCGGGTGTTATGGCAACCGACTCGCTCATTTCGTGGGGGGGTAAACTGGTAAAACTTTCCGAAGAAACCATGCAAAAACTGAATGATTACCTTCCTCCTTTCTGGTCGCGCGGAAACCCTGTTGATGTATTGGGGGATGCCACGCCCGAGCGTTTTGCAAAAGCTACTGAAATTGTTTTGGAAGATAAAAATGTAGATGCTGTTCTTGTTCTGCTTACGCCACAGGCCATGACTGCCCCGACCGAAACTGCGGAAGCTATTGCTGAAATGGCCTCAAAAACATCAAAAACTATTATGGCTGCCTGGCTGGGAGGAGCAAGTATGCGCGAAGGAATTCAGGTTTTCAACCGTTCGGGAATTTCAAATTATCCCACACCGGAACAGGCTATTCGCGCATTTATGACACTTTCGCATTATGCCAAAAATCTGAAAATGCTTTTTGAAACGCCAAAAGAAGTTCCGGTTTCGTTCCAATACGACCGTAACGACTTAAGAGATAAATATTTAAAGGAAATTTTTCCGAAGACAAAAATTCTGAACGAAGACGATTCAAAAATGCTGGTAAACGATTACGGAATCGACACTACTCACCCGACTCCTGCCGCAACCGAAGATGAAGCCGTGGCTATTGCACAGAAAAAGGGATACCCGGTTGTAATGAAAATTTATTCGCCGGATATTACCCATAAATCGGATGTTGGCGGTGTGGCACTCAATATAAAAGATGACGAAATGGTGCGGGCCACATTCAGAAATATGGTAAAAACCGCTGCTGAAAAACGCCCCGATGCTAAAATAGAAGGGGTTACCATTCAGATAATGGTTGATACCAAAGATGCAGTCGAATTAATTGTCGGTACTAAAAAAGACCCGGAATTCGGAACGGTTATGCTGGTAGGAATGGGTGGAACCAGTGCCGAACTTTTCAAAGATAAACGACTGGAATTTCCACCTCTGAATGAAAGTCTGGCACAGCAAATGCTCGAGTCGCTGCAAATTTACCCACTGCTGGAAGGTTACCGGGGTGCGCCGCGGAAAAACATCGAAAAACTGGTGGAAGTGCTCATTCGTATGTCGTATCTCGCAGCTGACTATCCGGAAATCAAGGAATTGGACATCAATCCGTTAATAGTAACAACAAAAGATGTGATTGCGCTTGACGCCCGCATTGTGGTGGACGAAGAAGTAATGAAAAAGCCGGTTAAAGAATATTCTCACCTGATTTTGAGGCCTTATCCTGAAAGCCTGATTAGTTCAGCAAAATTAAAAGATGGTTCGCCTGTTAGCCTTCGACCTATAAAACCCGAGGATGAACCCATGTGGCTCGAGTTGCTGGCAAGCTGCTCCAAAGAATCGATTTATCACCGTTTCCGGTACGACTTCTACTTCGATTCCCACGAAGTGGCCACTCAGTTCTGTTTTATCGATTACGACCGTGAAATAGCTATTGTGGCAGAGGTTGAGGAAGAAGGAAAGAAAAAACTTATTGGTGTTGGGCGTCTGATTGCCGACCCTGATGTGGAAGTGATGGAATATGCCATTTTAATAACCGATAAATGGCAGAAAAAAGAACTTGGCCTTATATTAACTGAATACTGCATGCAAATTGCAAAAATCAGAGATGTAAAACTACTGGTGGCTGAAACGACCCGCGATAACAAACCCATGATTTCGGTATTCAGAAAATTGAACTTTAAAATCAGGTTTAACGAAGACGGGACCGTAACGGTTCGAAAAGACCTGACGGAAGATTAACATTTTAACTGACGAAACGTTTATACTCCCGGCAGCGCAATATTTGCTGCCGGGAAGTTTTATAAACAAATTTAATGGATGTAAAAAAAATCATCGAAGCAGTTCAACTTATCCGGAAATCGAAATATATGGTGGCCTTTACAGGCGCCGGGGTTTCAGTAGAAAGTGGAATTCCACCTTTCAGAGGCGCCGGAGGTTTATGGAACACTACGCATCCCATTTTTCTCGAAATTGAATTTTTCAAAAAAAAGCCGCTGCAGTCGTGGAAAAAAATAAAAGAAATTTTTTATGACAAACTGGGCGATGCCGAACCGAATATTGCACACGAAGTGCTGGCAAAAATGGAGAAACGCAGCTTTCTGGAGTCCGTTATTACCCAAAACATCGACCACTTGCATCAAAAAGCCGGAAACAAATACGTTTACGAACTGCACGGAACATACAGACAACTGGTTTGTACCGAATGCGGCTCGGAATACGATATGAGTTTCGCCGACCTCAATTTTCTTCCGCCAACCTGTTTTGTGTGCAAAGGAATTTTAAAACCCGACATGGTTTTTTTTAATGAAGTTATTCCCTGGTTCGCAAAAAAACGTTCGCTTGAAGAGGCGCAAAAAGCCGACCTGCTCCTTATTATAGGCACCAATGCAGAAGTTTTGCCGGCTGCCGAAATTCCAGAGCGGGCAAAAAAAGCAGGTGCTAAAATCATCGAAATCAACATTAAACCTTCGCCATTCACCCATACCGTTACCGATGTTTTTATTGAAGCCCGGGCTACAGAAGCCATGGAAGCAATTGGCAGGGAGTT
>CAZXHP010000073.1:0-16430 GCA_964639655.1 uncultured Mariniphaga sp. | reverse complement strand
TCCGAAATGACGAACAAAAAACCAAATATCGTTCAACAAATCTGGCGTTTCTATATCAATGGGTTCCGGAATATGAGCAGTTGGGGGCGACAGGTGTGGCTGATAATCATAATCAAGCTGTTTATCATGTTTGCCATCCTGAAACTGTTTTTCTTTCCCGATTTTCTGAAAACCAATTTTGAAACCGACCAGGAACGCAGTAATTATGTGTTGGAAATATTAACTGAATCAAAAGAATAATTATGGTTGAGTATGCAGATTTAGCGTTAGTGAACTGGTCGAGGGCACAATTTGCCCTCACGGCCATGTACCATTGGTTGTTTGTTCCGCTCACACTCGGTATCACTTTCATTATCGCGTTTATGGAAACGCTGTATGTAAAAACCGGCAAGGAGGAGTGGAAACGGATAACCAAATTCTGGATGACCCTTTTCGGGATAAACTTTGCCATTGGGGTGGCCACCGGCATCATTCTCGAGTTCGAATTCGGCACTAACTGGTCGGGTTACTCATGGTTTGTGGGCGACATTTTTGGCGCACCGCTGGCTATCGAAGGCATTCTCGCCTTTTTTATGGAGTCCACCTTTATTGCCATAATGTTTTTCGGATGGAACAAGGTGAGCAAAAAAACGCACCTGCTGGCTACGTGGCTTACGGCCATCGGCGCCAACCTGTCGGCATTGTGGATTCTGGTGGCCAACGGCTGGATGCAAAAACCTGTGGGCATGGTGTTTAATCCGGATACTGCCCGTAACGAAATGCAAAATTTCTGGGATGTGTTATTCTCACAGGTAGCAGTGGATAAATGGTTACACGCCACCTCTTCGGGATTTGTACTGGCTTCTGTTTTTGTTATCGGTATTTCGGCCTGGTTTATTCTGAAAAAACGGGAACTGCTGCTTGCAAAGAAAAGTATTCTCATTGCCAGTGTTTTCGGGCTCATTTCGTCGTTTTACCTGATTCTTACCGGCGACAATTCCACCCGCACCATTGCCCACGACCAGCCCATGAAATTTGCGGCCATCGAAGGATTGTACAACGGCAGCGAAGGAGCAGGTTTGGTAGCTCTGGGAGTTTTCTCCACTTCGGAAACCGATCCCAACAACGAAAACCTGAAAGATTTTACCATGAAGATTGAAATCCCCAACTTCCTTTCGTACATGGCTTTTCTCGACTGGAACGCGTTTGTGCCGGGGGTCCACGACCTGATTGACGGCAATGAAAAATACGGATACATGCCGGCAGCCGAAAAAATTGAACGGGGGAAAGTTGCCATCAGTAAACTGACTGAATTTAAAGAAGCTAAAAAGACTGGAGATGAAACGCTGGCAGGTTCACTCCGGACTGAACTTACGAGTGCCGCTTTCCAGGAAAACTACTTCAAATATTTTGGCTACGGTTATTTTGAAGATGTAAACGATTTAATTCCCAATGTGCCCATTACATTTTACAGTTTTCATATCATGGTCGGACTGGGCTTTATGTTTGTGCTCCTGTTTATTTTTTCACTTTTATTTTTACTGAAAGGAACACTCACGGAAAAACGCGGATTTCTGCGCCTTGCCATCATTGCCATTCCGCTGGCCTACGTTGCAAGCCAGGCGGGCTGGATTGTTGCCGAAATGGGCCGCCAGCCCTGGGTTGTGCAGGATTTAATGCCTACCATGGCCGGTGTAACACGCATAAGCGCCGGTTCGGTGCAAACCACATTCTGGCTGTTTGCAATACTATTCACCATTTTGCTGATTGCCGAACTGAAAATTATGTTCAGGCAAATTAAAATCGGTCCTAAACATTAAAAAAAGGAGGAACTGAATTATGTTTGAAAATTTATCACATTTGGCATTGCAACAATACTGGTGGGTGCTCATTTCGGTACTGGCCGCCCTGTTTGTTTTCCTCACTTTTGTTCAGGGAGGGCAAACCCTGCTCTATTCCATCGGTAAAACCGAAGGAGAAAAAACCATCATTCTGAATACGCTCGGGCGTAAATGGGAATTTACATTCACCACACTGGTTACATTTGGCGGAGCCTTTTTTGCTTCGTTTCCGCTTTTTTACGCCACCAGCTTCGGAGGCGCATACTGGGTGTGGCTGCTTATTCTGGCCGCATTTATCATTCAGGCTGTAGCCTACGAATTCCGAAAAAAACCGGCCAACTTTTTAGGCGCCAAAACCTACGAAATTTTCCTTGTTATTAATGGCTTACTTGGAACCATTCTGATTGGAACCGCGGTCGGTACTTTTTTCAATGGTGCTCAGTTCGAACTTAACGACATGAACCAGGTTCTTTGGCAAAACCCGGCACGCGGACTGGAAGCCGTTTTAACTTTTCATAATGTGGCGCTTGGTCTTGCCGTATTTTTTCTGGCTCGGGTATTAGGATTGCTGTACTTTATTTACACCATCGATAACGACCTGATTGTGGTCCGTTCGCAAAAACACCTGTTTTTTACCGCAATACTGTTTCTGGTGTTTTTCCTCTACTTCCTGGTGTGGCTGCTGTTGAAAGAAGGATTTGCCGTAAATCCCGCCACCGGAGAGGTGTTTTTGGAAAAATACAAATACCTGAATAACCTGTTGCAAATGCCGGTTGTTTTGATTCTCATGCTGATTGGCGTTGCCGGAGTGTTAGGGGGAATCATTTCAACACTGTTTTTTCACAGCGGCAGAGGCTTTTTGTTTGCCGGACCGGGAACGGTGCTGACCGTTTTTGCACTGTTTCTGGTTGCGGGCTTTAACAACACCGCTTTTTACCCTTCGGTTACCGATTTGCAGTCGTCGCTCACCATACAGAATGCCTCTTCGAGTAAATTTACACTCACCGCAATGAGCTACGTTTCGCTGATGATTCCGTTTGTATTTGCATACATCTACTATTTCTGGAAAGTGATGAACCGGAAAAAAATTACGGACGAGGAGATGAAGGAGGAGTCGCATGTATATTAAATCAAATTCCAAATGACAAACAACAAATCATAAAAGTTTGATTGTTTGGAGTTTTGAAATTGATTATTGAGATTTAATTGTTTTTTGTTTTTTTGAACTTTGAAATTTTAAAACGATGTACACCACACCACTATTATGGATGCTAAGCTGGCCGGTTCTAATCGTAATTTCCTATTACGCTGTGAAATGGGCAGTAAAAAAATACGAAGCCAAACTGGAAGCGGAAGAAAAGGAAGAATAGCAAAAAGCGGGCGGCAACTCAACTCGTTTTACACAACCGGAGGTTGAATTGACGACTTCCGGCTGCTGCATCTCCTTCTGCACGGGTATGCTGAAAAATCATTGATTATTACTGCCCGAAATAAAATTTTTCGGGTAGTTTTGTTTTCAAATCTAAAAACCGGCAAAAATGAAAAAACTCTTTGTGTCAATTTCTGTCCTGTTTTTTTGGGTATCCCTTTTTGCCCAAACAGGAAAAGTGTTCGAATCTCTGGTATATGAAAGCAATAAATTGAGTTACCCGGTGGAGTATTCGATTTATCTGCCGCCCGATTATGAAACGTCGCAGCGCAGTTATCCTGTGCTTTACCTGTTACATGGCTATTCCGACGATGAAACCGGCTGGATTCAGTTTGGCGAGGCCAACAGTATTGCCGACCGGGGTATTGCAAACGACGACTTTCCGCCGTGCATCATCGTAATGCCCGACGGGAAAGTAACCTGGTACATTAACAGTTACGATGGCAAAGACCCGTGGGAAGACATGTTCATCGAAGAGTTTATTCCTTTTATTGAAAAAAAATACCGTATCCGACCGAAAAAGGAATTCCGTGCCATTGCAGGTCTTTCTATGGGAGGTAACGGGGCGTTGCTGCTCTCCATGCGCCATCCCGAACTGTTTTCGTCGTGTGTGGCCATGAGCGCCGGCACATTCACCGATGAAGAAATTCTGGCGAATGATGCCTATGATCGTTATTTCAAAAACATTTACGGGCCTAAACCCGAAAAAGGGAAAGTAACGGATTACTGGAAATCCTATAGCCCGCTGCACCTGCTCGACAGTGTGGATAAAGAAAAACTAAAATCCATCCGGTTTTACATCGATTGCGGCGACGATGATTTTTTGTACAAAGGAAACTCGGCACTGCACGTAAAAATGCGCGATTTGGAAATTCCGCATGAATACCGCGTGCGCAACGGTGGCCATCAGTGGAGCTACTGGCGCACCGGCCTGTTCGACGGATTGAAATTTATTTCAGAAAAATTTCACCGGTAAAACTATTAGCATGAAGAATGTCATTACTGCTGCCGTATTGGCCCTGATTTTCGCAGGGTTCGTTAATGCGCAAACTCCAGGCAAACCCAATGTTTTATTTATTGCAATCGATGACCTGCGGCCCGAACTGGGATGTTACGGACATTCGCATATTCACTCCCCCAATATTGATAAACTGGCCGAAAGCGGCCTGACTTTCAACCGGGCTTATTGTAATATCCCGGTTTGCGGGGCATCGAGGGCAAGTATTATGTCAGGGCTACGACCGAACCGTACCCATTTCCTGAATTTCGCCTGCCGGCAGGATGAAGATGTACCCGGGGTGGTGAGTTTGCCCATGCATTTCAAAAACAACGGATACCAAACCGTTTCCCTCGGTAAAATTTACCACCACCAAAACGACGGGAAAGGGAGCTGGAGCGAAACACCATGGTTTCCGCAAGGCGACTGGCAGGGCTGGCAGGCATATGTTTTGCCGGAGTCGCACAGGCAGATTGAACCCCGTCCGCGAGGTGCCGGAATAAACGGCCCGTCGTTTGAACGGCCCGATGGGCCCGACCATATTTATCCCGATGGAATGATCGCAGAAGAGGCGATGCACCGGTTACAGCAGTTCAGAAATACCGGTGAACCTTTCTTTCTGGCAGTAGGATTTCTAAAACCGCACCTTCCGTTTAATGCGCCCAAAAAATACTGGGATTTGTATGATTTCGACGAAATAGAACTTCCGGCTAACATGAAAAAACCCGATGGTGCGCCCGATGAGTGCATGCACAACTTCGGAGAATTGCGAAACTACACCGATGTGCCCGACCAGGGACCACTCGGTAAGGAGTTTATGCGGAAACTGATTCACGGGTATTATGCCTGCGTGAGTTATACCGATGCTCAAATCGGTAAGGTGCTGAAGGAACTGGAACGACTTGGGTTGGCCGAAAACACCATTGTAATTCTTTGGGGTGACCACGGCTGGCATTTGGGTGAACACAACCTGTGGTGTAAACACTGCAACTTTGAAAAGGTGCTGCACACACCGCTTATTTTACGGGCGCCGGGCAAAAACCAAAACCTGAAAACCGACGCATTGGTGGAATATGTAGATATTTATCCTTCGCTGTGTGAACTGGCCGAACTGGAAAAACCGTTTCATCTGCAGGGGAAAAGTTTTGTGCCGCTTGCTGAAAATCCGAACCAACCCTGGAAAGAAGAAGTTTATTGCCGGTGGATCAGAGGTGAAACAGTGGTCACAAAAACGCATACTTACACCGAATGGTTGAGCGATGAAACAGGACAGGTTTCCGCCCGGATGATGTATAATTTGGAAGAAGATCCGGAAGAAACCGTAAACATTTCAGAAAAACCGGAGAATAAAAAGCGGATTGAAGAACTTTCTGAAAAACTCAAAAAACATATACGGGAACGGGACCGTTTGGTCGTTCCATAAAAAATCATCGGGTGACTCGTGTCAATCGTCAAATCCTGAATGCTGTCATTTCAAGTTTTTACCTACTTGATAAGGCGCTCACAATAAATTACCAAAACTCAAATCATAAATCCCAAATAAATTTCAATTTTCAAATTCTTCAAATCCCAAAATTCTCTAATTGACCTTGTTCTGGAAATTGTTTTATTGCTTTTTGGAGCTTATTTGAAATTTGCTTTTTATTATTTGATATTCTGTTTATAATCATTCGGTATTTTTTTTTAAAAGTTATCCGGTGATTTTCAACCAGAAATTAACGTTTGTTCCTCAGCCGGCTTCAATTGCTTGTCGAGGAAAGTAATCATAGCCCGGTAAAAATCGAACCGGTTTTCTTCATTCCTGAACCCGTGCCCTTCGTTGTCTTTCACCATATATTCCACATCGATGCCGCGTTCTTTTAATGCCTCCACAATCTGGTCCGACTCGGCTTTGTTCACTCTTGGGTCGTTGGCGCCCTGGGCTACAAAAAGCGGCGCTTCTATTTTGTCCACGTGAAATACCGGGGAAACTTCGGCCAGCATCAAACTGTCTTTTTCGGGATTTCCAACCATTTCATAAAGCATATCCAGCATGGGTTTCCAGTATGGCGGAATGGTATTCATAAACGTAAATAAGTTGGAAACGCCCACGTAATCAACTCCCGCAGCGTACAATTCCGGAGTCAGAGTTAATCCGGCCAATGTTGCATACCCGCCATAACTTCCGCCATAAATCGCTATACGATCCGGATCGGCAATGCCCTGGTCGATGAGCCATTTTACACCATCGGTGATGTCATCCTGCATAGTGCGGCCCCATTGTTTAAAAGAAGCTTCCCAGAATTCCTTGCCAAAGCCGGTGGAACCGCGAAAATTCATTTGCAGCACGGCGTAGCCGTTGTTGGCCAGAAACTGTACTTCAGGATTAAATCCCCAGTAATCGCGGGCCCACGGACCGCCGTGCGGATTTACCACTACCGGCAGGTTTTTGGGTTCATAACCCAACGGCAAAGTCAGGTAACCCTGAATGGTGAGTCCATCGCGGGAAGTATAGGAAATGGGCTGCATTTCGCACAAGTGGTTTTCATTGAGCCAGGGACTTAATTCTGCCAGTTTGGTCAGTTCGTTTGTGTTTTTATCGTAAAAATGGTACGCTCCCCTTGTGCGATCGCTGTATGTACGAATCATAAATTTATCTTCGGCTTTGTTATGGCTTCCCACATTAACCAGATAGCCCGGCAGCTTTGCTTCCAACTCTTTTTGCATGTTTTCTGCCCCGGCATCAAAAAAGTGCATGGTGTCTTTATCGGTTGTCCAGGTTACTGAAAGCAGCTTTTTGTCTTTCCTGGAATAGTCAAGCCCTTCGATATCTGCCTCATCGGTTTCAAACAGCACTTCGGCTTCTTTGCCGTTTGCCACATCAAATTTAACCAGCGCTGTTTTGTCTCTTCCCAGATTCGACAGCGCGTAAACCATTTCATTGTCAAACGTAAAAATAACGGGCGAAACGGTTTCTTTAAAACTGGTTGTCAGCACGGGCCTAAAATCTTCCTCCTCGGTATCGCGGTAAAGGATGGTGTTGTTTACCCCGTCGGAAGTGATGGCCAGCCGGAGTTTGCCATCGTGATCGGTCATCCAGCCCATAATGTTGCCCGGATTTTCTGCCAGCATGGTCATTTCACCGGTGATCACATTTACCCGGTACGGGTCGAAAACCGTGGCATCGCGTTTATTCAGGCCCACAATCACCTCGTCTTCATCCTCTTTCAGGTCGTCGATAAAAGTGGTGCGTACTTTTTCGAAAACGGTGAGTCCTTTTAAATC
The DNA here is from genome assembly GCA_964639655.1 of uncultured Mariniphaga sp. GTDB lineage: Bacteria > Bacteroidota > Bacteroidia > Bacteroidales > Prolixibacteraceae > Mariniphaga. The sequence continues at coordinate 8,920 of CAZXHP010000073.1, read as the reverse complement.
GCTTCCGTCAGCATTCACGCCATACATGTGGTAGTTTTCATCGCCACCGGTATCTTTCAGGAAAAGAATGCGGTTATCGCCTTTCCACAGGTATCCGGCAATGTCGCGTTCGGTTTCAGAAGTAATACGAAGTGCAGAATCAGCGCCGGTTTTTTGTACAAATACATTCAGCCGGCTCTCCCAGGGAGCGAGATAAGAAAAATATTCGCCGTTGGGCGAAAGTTGAAACGCTGTTTTTTCAGGATTCCTGAAAAAATCTTCCAACGGAATTTTCGGTGCTTTTTGGGATTCCTGTTTGCATGCAAAAAGGATTGCCAGAACGGTTAGCAGGGTAAAAATCTTTTTCATTGCTGTTGATTTTAAATTGGAACAGAAAGTTCCGAAAAAAATGGTTATAAACAGCTATTTAACCGAAAAAAATTATACTGAAACTGCAATTTTTTACGATGTATTCCCTGTTTCGCGCTGCGTTTTATGGCAGTAATCCATCCCAAAAAAATCGGATTAAACATTTTTTTCCGAAAGATACCGTTCGGCATCGATGGCAGCCATACAACCTGTTCCTGCTGCTGTAACGGCCTGCCGGTAAATGGAATCCTGTACATCGCCGCAGGCAAACACGCCGGGGACATTGGTTTTTGAAGTTCCCGGAATGGTTTTTATGTAACCCACCGCATCGGTTTCCAAAAAGTTTTTGAAAATTTCAGAATTGGGTGTATGCCCAATGGCCAGAAAAAATCCGTCGATTTTAATTTTCACTTCCTCTTCACCCTCTTCCCCTTTATTTTTTACCAGAGCAGCGCCTTCAACCACGCCGTTATCGCCATACAATCCCTCGGTTTGGTGTTTCCAAAGCACTTCGATGTTAGGTGTTTTCATCACACGTTCGGCCATCACTTTTGAGGCGCGGAACACATCGCGGCGAACTATCATATACACTTTATTGCACAATCCGGAGAGGTACAGTGCTTCTTCGCAGGCAGTATCGCCACCGCCCACAACAGCTACATCTTTTCCCCGGTAAAAAAATCCGTCGCAGGTAGCACAGGCTGAAACTCCGCCGCCGGCATATTTTTTCTCGTCTTCCAAACCGAGGTATTTTGCCGTTGCACCGGTAGCTATAATTACCGATTCCGCCTCAATCAGTTTCTTATCATCAATCCACACCTTATGCACATCGCCTGAAAAGTCGGCTTTAGTAGCCATTCCCCAACGTACATCGGTACCAAAACGCTCCGCCTGTTTTTTAAAATCCTCCATCATCACGGGGCCGGTAACTCCTTCGGGATAGCCGGGGTAATTTTCAACTTCGGTGGTTGTTGTTAACTGTCCTCCGGGTTGAAGGCCTTCGTAAAGCACCGGATTCAGGTTTGCCCGGGCAGCATAAACAGCGGCAGTATATCCGGCGGGACCGGAACCTACGATCAAACATTTAACACGTTCAGTTTCGGTGGGTTCTGTTGAAGTGTTCTTTTCCTTTTCGTTAATATCAAGTGGTTTAAACATATCAGTATTTTTTTTTGATTTGCAAAAATATAAAAACATACCGATTGCAACACAACAAAATCAATCAATAAAAATGAACTGCAAATAGAACAAAACTATGAATGGTTACTGAAGTTATCTGAAAAAAAAGTGGGTAAGCTACCTGTGTCGCACCGCTACAACCGCCTACCCTTGCTGCCTTCCGACCCTGGGGGAATTCAGCAGGAGCTGGTCGCACAGGACTTACCCGGCTGCAAAAGTAGAAAATTTTAATTTTCCGGCAAATTTACCGTCAAATAAACATATATTTGCATTAAACTTTACCTTAAATAAAAACAAATTGTCATGGAAGAAAAACCCGTATCTCTCTGGAAATCTTCGCTTACTTATGGCCTGTATCTGGGCATTGCGATGATTCTGGTTTCCGTAATTTATTATGCAACCGGAAATACCTTTGCAAAATCGGCACAATGGGTAAGTTATGTAATTATGATCGCCGGTGTAATTTTAGCCCAGTTGAGCTACCGAAAATCGCTGGGTGGTGTTATGACGTACGGACAAGCACTTGGCATGGGTGTACTTACGATGGTTTTTGCCTCTGTAATTTCAGGATTTTATACGTACTTACTCTATGGCGTTATTGATCCGTCGTTGCAGGATCAGCTGAGACTTTCGATTGAAGAACAAATTGTAAAAAAAGGGAATGTACCGGAAGAACAGATTGACATGGCGGTAGAAATGGCTACAAAATTTCAGAAACCGGCCATAATGTTTGTGATGGCAATATTTCTCGGTGCTTTCGTAGGTTTAATTATTTCCCTCATCACTTCTATTTTTACCCGGAAAAAACCACAGGAAGATTTTTCGGAATAAGATAGAAGTAATTATCAGCGAATGGATATTTCCGTAATTGTCCCTTTATTTAACGAAGAAGAGTCGTTACCCGAACTGGTTGATTGGATCAAAAAGGTAATGGACCGGCATAGTTATACCTACGAAATTGTTATGATTGACGATGGAAGCAAGGATAACTCGTGGCAGGTGATCAAAAACCTTCAGCAAAAAAACAAAAATATAAAAGGAATAAAATTCAGGCGCAATTACGGAAAGTCGGCTGCGCTTTACTGTGGTTTCGATGTGGCACAAGGCGATGTGGTGATTACCATGGATGCCGATTTGCAGGATAGCCCGGATGAGATTCCCGAACTTTTCCGCATGATAAAAGAAGAGGGCTACGACCTGGTTTCGGGTTGGAAAAAGAAACGCCGGGATCCGGTTCTTTCCAAAAATATTCCCAGCAAGTTTTATAACTGGACCGTTCGGCGAATGACCGGTATAAAACTGCACGACATGAATTGCGGATTAAAGGCGTACCGCAAAAATGTTATAAAAAGTATTGAAGTTTACGGCGAAATGCACCGCTATATTCCTGTTCTGGCCAAATGGGCCGGTTACCATAAAATTGGGGAAAAAGTGGTGGTTCACAGCGAACGGAAATACGGGATAACCAAGTTCGGGGTCGAACGATTTATCCGCGGTCCGCTCGATTTACTTTCCGTGATGTTTATTTCGCGGTTTGTAAAACGCCCGATGCACTTTTTCGGTATTTTGGGAATTTTGATGATTTTAATCGGACTGGCGGCGGCCATTTACCTGGGCATACAAAAAATTATACAATTAAAACACGGAATTGTGGGCAACCTCATTACCAACAGTCCCTATTTTTACATTGCGCTAACCGCCATGATTATCGGAGCCCAGTTTTTTCTTGCGGGTTTTCTCGGAGAGCTGGTTTCGCGCAGCGCCACCGACCGCAATAAATACCAGATTGACAAAACCACGTTTGAGTGATTTTATTCATCTTTTATGCACAAGGATAGAAAACCTACACTCCAAAAAACATAGTTGTGAAATAAAAATTTAGTAAATTTTATATGAAGACAACTGAAAAGACTTTTGACGCTGTAAAATTCATGCGCCAGCAGAGAGATAAGTTAAGCGAGAAGTTATCAAAAATGACTAAAGAAGAAATTTTGGAATACTTTAAAAAACGCAAAACACAGGCGACAATTAAGCCCTGTGCATAACAAAAAACCAAACAAAATAATAATTTCAGCTTAGCATTCTATCCCTCAGAAAATATTGTGTCGGTGGATAGGAAAGTCAACCGCATTCCCTTACTGCATATAGCGTCATTTGTTGACTTGATTTCACCAGATGTGTACAATAAAAATGTTAGAACTCAAATCGATCCTTTTCCTGAATTCCTTTTACTGCCGATTTATACTCTAATATCAGGTTTTCCATAATGGTTTTTACCGGTAGTATTTCGCGAATACCTGCGGAAACCTGTCCGATTTCAAGCTCTCCGTTTTCCAGATCGCCTTCAAAGATTCCTTTTTTGGCTCTGCCTTTTCCGAGCAGTGCCCGCAACTCTTCCACAGCCGCCCCCCGTTTTTCCGCTTCGTCCACCTGCTCAAAAAAAGCATTTTTTACCAGACGAACCGGCGCCAGCTTTTTCAGCGCAAGCCGGGTTCCGCCCTCGCTTAAATTTAAAATGTGTTGTTTAAAAGCCGGATGTGCCGAAGATTCTTCGGAAATGGCAAACCGCGACCCCATCTGCACACCGTCGGCACCCAAAACCATTGCCGCCAGCATGGCCCGGCCCGACCCAATGCCACCGGCAGCAAGTAAAGGCAAATCCGTGGCTTTACGCACAGAAGGAATCAACGTTAAAGTTGTGGTTTCTTCCCTTCCGTTGTGGCCGCCGGCTTCAAATCCCTCGGCAACAACGGCGTCCACACCGGCCGCTTCACTTTTTTCGGCAAAAACCGAACTTGAAACAACATGGACTACGGTTATTCCTTTTTCCTTCAGCCAGCCTGTCCATTTTTTAGGGCTCCCTGCCGATGTAAAAACAATCTTCACTCCCAACCGGGAAATAATCTCCATAATTCGCTCTGTTTCAGGATAAAGAAGGGGAACGTTTACACCAAAGGGTTTATTTGTTGCATTTTGTGCTTTCAAAATATGTTCTTCCAGCGTTTCAGGGTGCATCGATCCGGCACCGATTAAACCCAGGCCTCCGCAGTTGCTGACTGCCGAAGCCAGTTTCCATCCCGAGCACCAAACCATTCCTCCCTGAACTACAGGATATTCTATTTTAAATAAATTACAGATGCTGTTCATAAATAGCGGAGTTTTTAAATCAATGATGTGTGTGCTACAGATTAACTTTGTTTATTGAGGCTTTCTTCCAGCAATTCGACTAAAACTTCTCTCGAAATTCTTCTTTTCAGATCGCCTTCATCAGCAAAAGAGACCGAACCGCGTTCTTCGGAAACAATAATAGCTACGGCATCGGTATTCTCTGTTATTCCAATGGCAGCCCTGTGCCGCAAGCCGAGTGTTTTATCCACATCGCGCTGCGTAAGGGGCAAAATACAACCGGCGGCAACAATATTGTTATTTTTAATAATTACCGCTCCGTCGTGCAACGGTGTGTTTTTAAAAAAAATGGTTCTTAACAACGAAGAAGAAATCCGGGCATTCAGCAATTCACCTGTTCGGATTTGATCGGCAAGTTCGGAAGTACGGGCAATTACAATTAAAGCACCGGTTTTCGATTTGGAAAGGGAAAAACATGCATCGGCAAGAATTTCAATCTGTTCGTCTTCAACCGTTTTTCCTCTATGGGTTCCGAATAATTTATCTAACGACAACACCCGGTTCACATTGTAATTGGTACCGATAAAAACCAAAAATTTTCTGATTTCGGGATGAAATACGATGATTAATGCGAGTACCCCGACTCCAATAAACTGCCCCATTATTGAACCGAGCAGCTGCATATTTAATGCTTTTACAACTAACCAAAGCAGATAAAGCGAAAAAAGACCGATTACAATATTAAAAGCGACAGTTCCTTTAATCAACCGGTAGAGCTGATAAAGCAACAAAGCCACCAGCAGTATATCGAGAATATCGAGAAACCGTATGGTAATAAACAGTGGCATTAAGCTACGGTTGATTTTAAGGCTTTTATAATTTCAACAGCTTCCACAGCTTCTTTCACATCGTGCACCCTTAAAATGTCTGCACCTCCCAGCAGTGCCATGGTATTCACAACCGTGGTTCCGTTTAGCGCACCATCGGGTTTGGTGCCCAGCCATTTCCAAACCATCGATTTCCGGCTTAAGCCTACCATAACCGGCAATTGAAACACTTTAAAAGAATCGAGCCTGTTCAGCAAATCGTAGTTGTGTTGTATATTTTTTCCAAAGCCAAAGCCGGGATCGATAATCACATCTTTCACTCCAAATTTTGTCAGCCGTTTTACCCGCTCGCTCAACCATGTGGATACATCTCTTATAATATCTTCGTAATACGGATTTTCCTGCATCGTTTGAGGGGTTCCCTGAATATGTGTCAGCACATAAGGAACATTCATTTTCCCAATGGTTTCAAACATTTTCGAATCCAGCGTTCCTCCCGAAACATCGTTGACAATAATGGGCCCTATTTCATCAATTACGCGAACGGCCACCCAACTGCGAAAAGTATCGATTGAAAGTGGAATCTCCGGAAATTTTTTACGAATGGCATGAACAGCCGGTAATAAACGTTCCAACTCAATTTTTGTAGAAACCAGTTTAGCACCCGGCTTGGTTGAAACACCTCCTACGTCAATGAAGGTAGCTCCGTCTTTAATCATTTTCTCTACAGTAGCGAGCAAAACTTTTTCATCTGTAAGTTTTCCGCCATTATAAAACGAATCGGGCGTGACATTTACAATCCCCATAACCACCGGTTCTGAAAAATCAATCAATTTGCCGTTCAGATTGATAAAATTTTTCCTTTTGAGGAACTTACCCGCCGACTGGGTAATCAGCATAATCAAAATGTTTTATGGTTAAACAATTCAGTTGTACAAATGTATAATAAAACCCTTCAAGTTCCTCAATTTTTCCTATTTTTATCCCTCTTTTAAAAACAAACATGGAAAAAACAAACCAACAGTACGATAAAATTGTTGCCACCTGCCGCACCGTATTCATTCAGAAAATGAATGATTACGGAACAGCCTGGCGCATTCTGAGGACTAAATCGCTTACCGACCAGATTTATATAAAGGCAAGCCGGATAAGAAGCATTGAAGAAAAGGGCATCTCAAAAGTAAACGAAGGTATTCGGTCTGAATTTATCGGAATTGTAAATTACGCCATAATGGGACTAATTCAGCTGGAATTAGGTCCGTCTGAAGCAGAGCTCGAAAAAGAAAAAACACAGGAGTTTTACGATAAATATTTTCAGGCGGCAAAATCGTTAATGCAAAACAAAAATCACGATTATGGCGAAGCATGGCGTAAAATGCGCATCAGTTCTTATACCGACCTTATTTTAATGAAGCTGAAACGTACCAAACAAATTGAAGAGAATGAAGGAAAAACCGAGGTATCGGAAGGTATCGATGCCAATTACCTCGACATGATAAACTATGCTGTGTTTGCTCTGATTAAAATTGATTTTGAAAAATCGAAATAACCCGCGTCGATATGAAGGTTGTAAAACATTTTTCCCGTATAGTAGTCGGAATTATATTTATATTTTCAGGATTTGTAAAAGGTATCGACCCCTGGGGTTCAGCCTATAAATTTACCGACTATTTTAATGCCATGCATATGGAATGGTTGATTTGGTCTGCTTTGCCACTCGGTATTTTACTGGCATTTGCCGAATTTGCCATTGGGGTCGCTCTGCTTTTTAATGCGTTCCTGCGTTTCTTCTCATGGCTGGCACTGTTGTTTATGATCTTTTTTACCGGTCTCACCCTGTGGATTGCCATCGAAAACCCGGTAACCGACTGTGGCTGTTTCGGCGATGCCCTGGTAATTTCAAACTGGGAAACATTTTATAAAAACGTAGTGCTGATTGTACTCACTGTTGTCGTTTTTATTTACCGGAACAATATGAAGGGATTACCCGGAAAAAAGACGGGTTTTGTGCTTTCTTTTCTTACGGTGGCCGTTTATGCCGGAATTGTTATCCACTCTTTCAACCACCTGCCTGTATTCGACTTCAGACCGTTTAAAGTAGGGGTAAATATTCCGGAAGCCATGGCAACTCCGCCCGATGCACCACAAGATGTTTACGAAAATATTTTCTACTACAAAAACAAAAACACAGGTGAAGTAGAGCAGTTTACCGAAGAAAATTACCCCTGGCAGGATACCCTGAACTACGAATTTCACGACATGGAATCCTTTCTTATACAGGAAGGTTATGAACCGCCCATTCATGATTTCAGGATTGAAACACCTGAAGGCGACGATATTCTCGATTTTTTCCTGTATGACGACAATTATGTATTTATGCTGATTGCCTACGATTTGAAAAAATCGGCTTTAAAACCGCAGGAAAAAATCAACACTTTGGCTAACCGGGCCCTGGAACAAGGCATGGCTTTTATTTGCCTCACCTCTTCCCTGCCCGACGAGTCGGCGGAATTTGCTCAAATGTATGGCGCTCCGTACGAATTTTTCAATACCGACGAAATAACGTTAAAAACAATTGTCCGTTCAAATCCCGGGCTGATGATTATTAAAGACGGCACCATCGTAGCCAAATACCATTACAACGATATTCCCGCACCGGAAGAATTCGAACAGGAATTCATCAATAAATAGTTAATTATAATTAACAGTGGAAAAACGTTGCCGGAAATCCGGCAGAAGCGCTTAATTTTGTAAAAGAAATTTATTCGTAATAAACTAAATACCAGAAAAATGAGAAAGAAAATAGTAGCAGGAAACTGGAAATGCAACACCAATTTACAGGAAGGTATTGAACTGGCCAAAGCGGTTGACACACTTGTAGCCAAAGCGGCTGCCGGTGACGTAGTTGTGGTACTGGGTGTGCCTTTTACGCACCTGACGAAGGCGGTCGAGTCCGTAAACACCGACCGTATCGGCATTTCAGCCCAAAATTGTGCAGCCGAAGCAAAAGGTGCTTTTACAGGTGAAGTTTCAGCCGAAATGGTAAAATCTACCGGTGCTGAATATGTGATTCTCGGTCACTCTGAACGCCGCGAATATTACGGAGAAACCAGTGAAGTACTGAACAAAAAACTGGCGCTGGCGCTCGAAAACGGCCTCACTCCCATTTACTGCTGCGGCGAACCGCTGGAAGTGCGTGAAGCCGAAGCGCAGAACGAGTTTGTAAAAAAACAGCTGGAAGAAACTATTTTCAGACTGCCGGTGAGCGATTTTAAAAAGCTGGTGATTGCCTACGAACCTATCTGGGCCATTGGAACCGGAAAAACAGCTACTTCGGAACAGGCGCAGGAAATTCATGCTTTTATTCGTTCAATTGTTGCTGAAAAATTTGGCGATGAAGTAGCAGAAGAAACTTCTATTCTTTATGGCGGTAGCTGCAA
>CAZXHP010000072.1:14221-16507 GCA_964639655.1 uncultured Mariniphaga sp. | reverse complement strand
TGGAAAAATGACAGCCATTGTATTAAACAAAAACCAATATCACCTCATTTTTATTACACCTGCTCCATCGTATTTTTATCATAAACCATTTAATATCTGTAATAACGAAACGAAATTTTTACGTTATTTCCGTCTTACTCGCTTTCCTGTTTTCAACAGCAGTTCACGCAGAAATAAAACTTCCCGCCATTTTCGGCAACCACATGGTGCTACAGCAGCAAACCGATGCAGCTACTTGGGGGAATCGAAGGAAAACAAAACCGTAAAAGTGAAAACCTCGTAGAACAATAAAAACTATCCGGCCAGGCCGGTTGCCGTTCGTTACGCTTTTGAAGATTTTGTGGCTGGCGAACTGTTTAACACTGAAGGATTGCCAGCTTCGTCGTTCCGAACCGACGATTGGGAAGCGGAAGAAAACACGGCTGAAGTCAGATACAATTCACTTCCCGTTCGAGCTGAATCCCGAATTTTTCAGAAATAGCCTGGCTGATTTTCTCTGAAAAATCATAAATCTCCTTTCCGGTTGCTTTGCCGTAATTCACCAGTACCAGTGCCTGTTTTTCGTGTACCCCAACATTTCCTTCACGGCGGCCTTTCCATCCTGCTTTTTCGATGATCCAGCCTGCTGCTAATTTAACCAGTTCGTTGTTTACCGGGTAAACCGGCACATCCGGAAACCTTTCCCTGATTTTCTCAGCAACTTCAATTTTTACCACCGGATTTTTGAAAAAACTGCCGGCGTTTCCCAATTCGTTTACATCGGGCAGTTTGGAAGAACGAATATCAATTACAGCTCGCCGAATATTTTGAAGATTAACCTCGCCAAACTCCTTCACTTTTTCCCCTACCTGCCCGTAGTTCAAATTAAACGCGGGAAATTTTTCCAGTCTGAAAACGACAGAGGTGATAATGAACCGGTTTTTCAATTCCCGTTTGAATAAACTGTTGCGGTAAGCAAATTCACAGTTTTCAGCCGAAAACTCAAGAAAGGTTTTTTGCTGAATATCATATCCTTTAACCAACTCAATCACATTTCCCACTTCCTGTCCGTATGCCCCGATATTCTGCACCGGTGCCGCCCCCACCGAGCCCGGAATCAGTGAAAGATTTTCCACTCCGCCAACCCCGTAATCCACACAGTATTTTACAAAATCGTCCCAAACTTCCCCTGCACCCACTTCAAACCAAACATTTTGCCGATTTTCCTTTACTTTAAAAATTCCCGGAATATTGGGATGGAGAATCAACCCATCAAAATCTTTTTGAAACAGTACATTACTACCACCACCCAGTACGAACAACTGCAAATCTTTCCAGGTTTCGTTCGACTGAACGAAAGTTTCCAAATCTTCCGGTTCGGTAAATTCAAAAAAATACAGTGATTTGGCCTCTACGCCAAAAGTATTATGCGGTTTTAAATTGTAGTTGTCGGAAAAACAAATCATGTAAAAAATTTTGCGCAAAGATAAATGAATATCGGTTATTTTTTTGATTTGAAATACCTTCGCCACAAAACCTTTTTCAGTTCGCGGGCAATAACCTGATGTGCAACAATTTCAACATGATTGTAATGCGGAAGGTCGTGTTCGGCCTGTGCAATTTCCCGTTCGGTAATGTCAACCTGGTACAAAACCGACAATAATTTATCGTAGCTGTTTTGAATAAGCGCCGCTATTTGATCAATTAACTGCCTGTGTAACTCTTCGTAAGCATTTAGCACATCTCCGGAAAAGAAAATTTCTATGTCGAACATTCCGAAATCTTTCCTAATCTGTTCAGCAGTTTCACGTACAATTTCGGCGCGGTTCAGGAAACTTTTAATATTATCATTTCTTATTTGCGGTAGTTCCATCTGATAAACTGGTTTGAATGGATGAAAGTACTATAAATATTCAAGATGCCAATGTTTCCCGCTTCTGTTGGAACCATTCAGCCGTTTATAAACGGTATCAGGAAAAGCAAAATTAATATTCCGGGCAGTACACCTTCCACACTTGAAGACAGAAGAGGATTTATCCAGGCACAGGGCTCCTCCGAAGTACTCACTTAACTAATTGGTTACAAACCATATAACAAAACAAAAAATTACCTCTGGAAATATTAATAATTATTTCACACCAATATTTTAAGGTTGATTGCATAAACAGTTAAATTCGACCAAAATTTAAATCTGTTCGAAACGTTTGAATAAAAAAGATACATGACAAAAAATAACAATAAAAAGGCACATTACAGATCCTTAACACTCGGCGAAGAAATTTTCAACAGCATCACGCACGGAATTGG
>CAZXHP010000072.1:0-14121 GCA_964639655.1 uncultured Mariniphaga sp. | reverse complement strand
TTTGTATTAACTACCCTTCGCGGACCTCTGGGATGGACCCTTTTCTGTATCGTCTGGGCACTTGCCATTACCGGTATAATTATCCGCTCCATTCATCTTACCCGTTACCGGAAACTAATGATGTGGTTCTACCTGGCCATGGGCTGGATGTTTCTGATTGCAGTGGTTCCCATTGTTAAAAACCTTCCCGGCTCAAGTGTGGCATTCCTGTTTATTGGGGGAGGCTGCTATTCGCTCGGTGTTATTTTTTACGCCTGGCGCAACCTCAAATATGGTCACGGAATCTGGCACCTTTTTGTACTGGCCGGAACAGTTTCCCATTTCTTTTCGGTACTGTACAGTCTTGGATAAGTCGGAATATTCCCGGTATTTTTTTCCGAAAGTTAATTCCGGAAAACTATATTTTTCGGTTAATTATGCCATTTTTGTGGTAAATATCCAATACCATGAAATTTAAACAGATTTCTATTTCCATTTTTTTCATTGTCCTGACACTCATTTCGTTTGGGCAGCAAAAATATGCAATTGTTATTCATGGCGGTGCAGGCGTTATGTCGAAATCGGCCATGAGTGGCGAACAACAGAATAAATACAAAACCAAGCTGGAAGAAGCGTTAATGGTGGGAGAAAACCTGTTGAAGGACGGAGCAACTTCAACCGATGTCGTTGTGGAAGTTATTAAAATTCTGGAAGACTCTCCCCTTTTTAATGCCGGAAAGGGAGCTGTTTTTACCAGTAACAGCGAAAATGAACTGGATGCCTCCATCATGGAAGGAAAAAACCTGAATGCCGGGGCAATTGCTGGTGTTAAAGACATAAAAAATCCGATTGCCGCGGCCTGTGCTGTAATGGAAAATTCGGAACACGTGCTGCTGAGTGGAAAAGGCGCTTCGGAATTTGCCCGGATGCAAGGCCTCGAAATGGTAAAAAATAAATACTTTTATACACCGTCGCGTTTTGAATCACTTAAACAGCTTCAAAAACAGGAGAGAGAACACACTCCTGCCGATAACACCGGAACAGTTGGTTGTGTGGCACTCGACAAAAACGGAAATCTTTGCGCCGGCACTTCAACCGGGGGAATGACCAACAAAAAATACGGCCGTATTGGCGATTCGCCCATTATTGGCGCCGGAAATTATGCCAACAACAAAACCTGCGCTGTTTCGTGTACCGGACATGGTGAATATTTTATCCGTCTCGGTGTTGCCCGCGATATTTCGGCTTTAATGGAATACAAAAATCTTGAAGTTGCAGAAGCGTGCCGGGAAGAAATCAGAAAACTGGGTGAACTTGGCGGCACGGGCGGTGTTATTGCCCTCGATGCAAACGGCAATGTAGCCATGGAATTTAATACCTCCGGCATGTTTCGTGGTTACATAAAATCGACCGGTGAAAAAGAAATTGCCATATTTGCAGTTGAATAACAAAAGATGCCCGCTGAAATGAAGTTTTTGTATCCGACTTTTTTATTTGCGCTGTTCACCATTGCAATTCCCATCATTATACACCTGTTCAGCTTCAGGCGATACAAAACCGTGTATTTCAGTCATGTCGGTTTTTTAAAAGACATCAAAAAGGAGTCGCAAAAAAAATCGCGGCTGAAACAGTTGCTTATGTTGCTTGCCCGCATTCTCACCATTATTTTCCTGGTATTTGCATTTTCGCAGCCCTACATTCCTACTGAAAATGCAGCGCCAACCGGCTCAGGAGAAGTGGTCGGTGTTTATATCGACAATTCGTTCAGCATGAATGCGCTTTCGGAACAGGGACAATTATTGGAACGCGCCCGGAATAAAGCTGCAGAAATCGGGCAATCCTATCCTGCGGGCACCAAATTCAGATTAATCACCAACGATTTAAAACCGCGGCACCAGCATCTTTTAAATAAAGAACAGTTTATTCGCGAAGTGGCAGATGTAGTATCTTCACCCGCGGCAGTCTCTCTTTCGCTTATACACAACCGGTTCGATATGCAAAACAAACTGCAGGAAAACGTATCGCAGGGAACCTTGTATTTAATATCCGATTTTCAACGAAATATTACCGACCCGGAAAACTTTTCAGGTGAAACGGTTTTCAGTTATTTTATGCCGCTCACGCCTCATCAGGTGAATAATCTGTACATCGATTCCTGTTGGGTGGAAGTGCCCGCACACGGTTTAAATCAGGAGGAAACCCTGTTCGTAAAAATAAAAAACAGTTCGAACGAAGACTACCAAAACCAACCCCTTCGTCTTTTTCTGAATGATTCACTGAAATCGATTACCAATTTTTCGGTGAACGCGCAGAATGAAATCACTGCGTCGCTGAAGTACACAAATACCTCGGCCGGAATTCAAATGGGGAAAGTGGAAATAACCGACTATCCGTTTACCCACGACAACACCTGGTATTTGAGTTATTTCGTTGAGCCAAAACTGAAAGCGCTTGCCATTTACAGTAACACACCGGAATCGCGGGAAGGCCTCGCCTACCTTTCCGCCCTCTTTGAAAACGACGATTATGTGGAACTGGAAACCATGGATATCCAAGGTTTGCAAATCAGCAGGCTGGCTGAAATAAACACCATTTTTCTCATTAACCCGGAAAACTTTTCGTCTGGTTTTTTAAACGAACTGGAAACAGCAGTAAATAATGGCACTTCTGTGGTTTTGTTTCCGCCGCTTACACCCCAACCTGCAGCAACCAATCAGTTTTTATCGAAATTTAATGCAAACACCGCCACAGGTATCGACACTACCAGCCAGGAAATTGCCGGAATTGATTTCGATAACCGTTTTTTCCGAAATGTGTTTCAGGAACGAAAAGAAAATGCGCTGTTGCCCAAAATTGACGGACACCTGAAATTTACAGAAAATATAAGATCGAATGAGAGCCGGCTTCTTTGGTTTCAAAACGGCGACAAAGCGCTTTCGGGGTTGCCCTTCGGTAACGGAAAGGTTTGGGTTTTTTCTTTTCCTCTGAATAAAAAAAATGAAACCTTTGCCCGGGATATTCTTTTTGTACCCGCAATTTATAATATTGTGCTGAACAGTTTACCCGACCAGCAAATCTCGTATGTTATTGGCCATGAACAAACCTGGTTCTTACCCCGAAATGTCGATGCTGCTGCCGGGTCAACTTTTGAAATCGAAAATCGGGAAACCGGCGACAGGTTTATCCCCGGTGCGAATGTGTCGGGACTGTCAATAAGGATCGATTTGAGTGGTTCCATTGAAACAGCCGGACACTACCTGGTGAAAAACGAAAACGAAACCGTTGCTTCCATTGCGTTTAACAACGACCGCAACGAATCGGACTTAAGGTATTTTACACCCGGCGAACTTGAAACACGTATTGAACTTGCCAACCTCGAAAAAGCTGCCGTTCTCGACAATGTCTCGGCCAATTTTACCGAAGTACTTCAGGAAATTCAAAAGGGAAGACAACTCTGGAAATGGTGTATTTTGTTTGCTTTGTTTTTTATTCTGGCCGAAGTGCTGATTGCCCGGTTCTGGCGCCGGTAAAAACATGTTGTATAACCCATTTAAATCCGAATTCAACCCAACAAATCTCCTTTGAAATTATCCCCGAAAATTGTATTTATGCAACCAAATTAAAAACTATATTTATTATGGTACAACTTACAACTAAAGATTACATAGCCAAAGAGGATAAATTTGGCGCACACAATTACCATCCCGTACCTGTGGTTCTGGCCAAAGGCGAAGGTGTTTTTGTGTGGGATGTAGAAGGAAAAAAGTATTTCGATTTTCTGGCGGCCTATTCGGCAGTAAACCAGGGCCACTGCCATCCCAAAATTGTGAATGCGCTTACCGAACAGGCTAAAACGCTGGCACTTACTTCCAGGGCTTTTTACAACAACACACTCGGCGATTGGGAAGAATACATGACCAAACTGTTTGGTTACAATAAAATGCTGCCTATGAACTCAGGCGCCGAAGCCGACGAAACTGCACTGAAACTGATTCGCAAGTGGGCCTACAAAGTAAAAGGCATTCCGGAAAATGATGCCAAAATTGTGGTGTGCGACGGCAACTTCCACGGACGCACAATTACCATTATTTCCATGTCGTCAGACCCCGATGCGTACAGCCATTACGGCCCCTACACACCGGGATTCGTAAACATTCCGTACAACGATTTGGAACGGCTGGAAGAAGAACTGAAAGACCCGAATGTAGCGGGCTTTCTGGTGGAACCCATTCAGGCGGAAGCCGGCGTTTACGTGCCGGAAGACGGCTATCTGAAAAAAGCTTCGGACCTGTGCAAAAAACACAACGTACTTTTTGTTGCCGACGAAGTGCAAACCGGACTGGCCCGCACCGGAAAAATGCTGGCCTGCGACCACGAAGGCGTTCGTCCTGATATTCTTGTTCTGGGAAAAGCCCTTTCGGGAGGGATGTATCCCGTTTCGTGTGTACTGGCCGATGATGAAATTATGCTCACCATTAAACCGGGTGAACACGGAAGCACTTATGGCGGAAATCCCATTGCCGGCAAAGTAGCCATGGCCGCTCTGGATGTTATTCAGGAGGAAAAACTGGCCGACAATGCCTTGCGGCTGGGCGAAATATTCAGGAGTGAAATGAGTGCTATTCCTTCGAAAATGATAGAAGTGGTGCGCGGGAAAGGATTACTGAATGCAGTGTCGATAAAACCCACCGACGGAAAAACTGCCTGGGATATTTGTGTGGCACTGAAAGAAAACGGACTGCTGGCCAAACCAACGCACGAACACATCATCCGGTTTACACCACCGCTGGTTATTACCGAAGAACAACTGTTGGACGCCATCGGGATTATTAAAAAAACCTTTGACGAAATTGGCGTTTAAAATTAAAAAGCAATAATTTACAGGGGAGTTTCAAAATATGGAACTCCCTTTATTTCTCGGCAAAGCGGAAAGGACCGATTACCCTTTTTCGAACAACATCGAAACCGGGTTCGTAACTTATTACCGACACCCCCTGGTTCATGTAGCCGCCAAACTGCGAAACTTTTTCAAAGCTGTAATTCCCCTGCGAAAGATGAACCTGCTGATAAGGCAGACAGTCGTTAAAATCTTTCCCGTAATTCCAAAGAGCATTCAAAAAATAAAAAGCCACATCATAACCCTGCATGCCAAAATTGTCCGGTTCGGTATGGTAATGTTCCTTAAACTTCTCTAAAAAACGGATGGTTTCCGGATGCGAATAATCGACCCAGTAAGGGGCTATGTACTTCAACTTCAAATTATGGAAAAATTCATCGGAAATACTTTCAAACTGTTCGTACCGGTTAAAACCCATCAACGTAACGGGAAATTCACCTGCCAGGTTATTGATGTTCGAAAGGATTAAACTCAGGTCGCCTTCATTCATAGAAGCTACAAATACAACATTTTCCTTATTCGGAGAAAAAATATGTTTCAGGCCTGCTGCGCCTTCACGGGCAAAATCATATACCTGAAACTGCATTCCCTGCGGCTGGCCCCAAAAACCGGAATTGATCATTCTTTCCCGCACCATTTCCACCACTTTCTCTTCGTGTATTCCACCGGAATTGACCGTTTTAACCACCACAAAATTGCTCTTAAAATATTCTTCGGTAATTAATTCGGCAGTTTTAGCAGTTAAAAATTCGCGCGAAGGATTCACCTGGTAGTAGTAGGGATTGCTGGTAAGAACCCTTGATTGCGAAGATAACGGAGAAACCATTGGAATACGGTTTTTGGCAGCTATGGCGGCAACTTCGCTTTGAACCTGCGGATAAACCGGGCCAATAATTAAATCGGTTTCGAGAAATTCGTCGGCATAAATAAACTGGCGGATAAAATCGGGACTTTGCTGTGTATCAAAAACATTCAACCGAATATTCATCCCCGCTCTCTGTAATGAATCTACCGCAAGCAGCACGCCTTCGTAAAACTGCAGAAAGTTTTCACTTTCCCGGTAGAAATCATAAAACATTTCCACAGGTTGATCCCGCTCGATTAAGGTATCTTTTTGTAAAAAATCATCCGCGATTAACAGTGAATCGAAAGGAATTTCAATTTTTTCAGGCTCCCTGTTCAGTGTATCGTTGGCATGAATAAAAAGGGGTAAAAACAGCGCTATATCGTAAGTCGTAACCGAAGCTTGTGGGTTCTGTCCGGGACGGCAGTTTTCGGGAATTACAACGGGAACTTCAATATCGTAGAATTCGCTTTCGAGAGGCCGGGTTTCGACCTTCAGCGAATCTCCGGCGATATTTTCCATAAATTGCGTAATTTCTTCATCGGGCCGGCGCGGAATTAAAAGTATTTCACCCTGAACGAGATTTCGATTTTCAAGTTGAGGATTAAATTTCCGTATTTCGGGAATCGTTAAATTGAACTGCGACGACAAACGGAAAAGGGTTTCTCCGGGCTGAACCACATGACGCAGAAATGCATCTTCATTTACGGGTTCCGCCGTTACAGGTTCAGTATCTTTCACCGGAATTTTAAGGGTAATTCCTGCAGGAAAACCGGTTCTCAACACCGGGTTCAACGCCTTCAGTTCTTCCTCGGCAACATTGTATTTCCGGGTTAAGGACCACAGGGTTTCTCCGGAAACAACAACGTGTTCGAAGTAATTGCCTCTTTTTACCAATGTTTCGGTAAGCGTTTCGTCAATGGTATTGGAAATTTTGTCGGAAGGAGTTCTGAAAACGGCCTCCTTTTTTTTGGGAATATACACCACACTCCCTGCTTTTAATTCGCGTGCGCCAGGGTTGTAAAAAAGAATTTCGCTTTCCGATATTTTATACCGGCGGGCCAGCGAAAACAATGTCTCCCCTGTTTTCACCTCGTGCATGATCAACTCCTGCTTTTCTTCAACCTGCTGCTCCTTTTCCTGAACAGGTTCCTCCAAAACAACTTCTCTGTCCGGCTCCCAAACCGGAATTCTCAGTTTTGTCCCCTTTCTGAAACGGTTAACCTCGGGATTATAAGCATAAATTTCTTCAACAGTTATACCGAATTCCCGTGCAATAAAATAGGGCGTTTCTGTACGCGAAGAAATCGTATAGAATTCAAACCGCACAGGGTCTCCTTTTTTTGTTTCGGGAAAATTCTGCAGTTCCATACCGTCGCGATAGGGAATTTTCAGAATATCTCCAATTTTTAAACCTTCGGAAATTTGTGGATTATACTTTTCAATCACCTCGCTGCCAACCTTATAATTTCTGCTAATCGAAAATACGGTTTCGCCGGTGCGTACCTGGTGCAATACAAATTTTTCACCCTGAATAACAACTATTTCATTTTCCTTTAACTGCTGTGCACCTGCTTTACAGAAAATTCCTGTAAACAACACAATTAAAAGGAAGTAGCGCGAAATCTTCATTAAAAAACCGTTTATAAAATTCGCTCAAAAATAACAAATATTACCCATCCCTTCATGTTAAACGATGTTATTTGAAATTAATTTTGAATTCTTTCAGAAAACAAATCAACAGTTTTTACCTTGTAATTTTTACTTTTGTGTTTTGGAACGATGACATCCATCATAAATTAAAATTCATGCAGGAAAAAATATTGATTCTCGATTTCGGATCGCAATATACCCAGTTGATCGGACGAAAAATTCGCGAACTAAACATTTATTGTGAAATTCATCCGTTCAACAATTATCCTGAAATTGATGAAACGGTAAAAGGTGTACTCCTTTCGGGGAGTCCTTATTCGGTGCGCGATGCTGAAGCGCCCCGCCCCGATATTTCTTCCGTAAAAGGGAAAATACCCGTTCTTGGAATTTGTTACGGCGCCCAGTTTATGGCTCACTTTTTCGGTGGCGAGGTAGCTCCGTCTGATTCACGGGAATACGGTCGCGCCAAACTGGGATTTATTGATCACGACTGCCTGTTGTTTAAAAGTGTAACACCACATTCACAGGTATGGATGTCACATGGCGATACCATAAAAAAATTGCCTAAAAACTATAAAGTAGTGGCATCGACCGAAGATGTCAATTTTGCGGCCTACAAAATCGACGGTGAACCCACCTATGCCATTCAGTTTCATCCCGAAGTTTATCATACCACCGAAGGGCAGCAAATCCTTAAAAATTTTACAGTTGATATTTGCGGCTGCGAACAATCGTGGACTCCCGATTCTTTTGTAGAAACTACGGTAAAAGAATTGAGGGAGCGTCTGGGCAACGACAAAGTGGTACTCGGTTTATCGGGAGGAGTCGATTCATCGGTAACTGGAGTTTTGCTGAATGAAGCCATCGGCAGTAACCTCACCTGCATTTTTGTGGATAACGGGCTGTTACGCAAAAATGAGTTTGAAACGGTACTTCATTCCTACGAAGATATGGGATTGAATGTAATTGGAGTAGATGCGCGGCAAAAATTCTGGAACGATTTAAAAGGAATTACAGACCCCGAGCAAAAAAGAAAAACTATTGGCCGGAACTTCATTGAAGTTTTTGATGCCGAAGCACACAAAATCAGGGATGTAAAATGGCTGGCACAGGGAACCATCTATCCCGATGTGATTGAATCGGTGTCGGTAAACGGACCTTCGGCAACCATAAAGTCGCACCATAATGTGGGAGGCCTGCCTGAAAAAATGCACCTGAAAGTGGTGGAGCCTTTACGATTGCTTTTTAAAGATGAAGTTCGCCGTGTTGGCAAAGCGCTTGGTATTAAACAGGAATTACTCGGACGACACCCTTTCCCCGGACCGGGTCTCGGAATTCGTATTTTAGGCGAAATAACTCCCGGGAAAGTGAGTATGTTGCAGGAAGCCGACGCCATTTTCGTTAACGGACTAAAAAACTGGGGATTGTACGATAAAGTATGGCAGGCCGGCGTTATGCTGCTTCCCATTCAGTCGGTGGGTGTTATGGGCGATGAACGCACCTACGAAAACACTGTTGTGTTGCGGGCAGTGGCTTCAACCGACGGCATGACTGCCGACTGGGTACATCTGCCCTATGATTTTCTGGCCAGAATGTCAAACGAAATAATCAATAAAGTTCGGGGAATTAACCGGGTAGTTTACGATATCAGTTCCAAACCACCTGCAACAATTGAGTGGGAATAAACGTTTCTCCATTAAAGATTAAAATGAATAAAAAATGAATGTTATATTCGAAAATATTTCCGGGAAAAAATCCTTCAAAACAGGGATTCTTTTACTAATAATTTCCACCTTTTTTCTGAATCCGTTTATGGGAACAGGTCAGGAAGCCGTTCAAAAAAACCAAATGAAATTTGGCAGACTGCTTCGCCTGGTGGATGGATATTACGTTGATTCGGCCAACGTGGATGATCTTACCGAAAAAGCCATTATTCATTTACTGAGTGAATTGGATCCGCATTCGGTCTATATTTCGAAAGAAGAAGTGGACAAAATGAATGAGCCGCTTCAGGGAAATTTTGAAGGGATAGGAATTTCCTTCAATATTTTTAAAGATACCCTGCTGGTAACTTCCATTATTCCCGGCGGCCCTTCGGAAAAGGTAGGGTTACGGGCCGGCGACCGCATTGTTGAAGTTGACGGAAAAAACATAGCCGGAACCGGAATAAAAAACAGTGACGTGATGGAAATGCTAAGGGGTAATAAAGGGACAACGGTTGAAATATCGGTTTTACGCCGCAATATGAATGAACTACTCGATTTTTCTATTATCCGCGACAAAATTCCCATTTTCAGCCTCGACGCTTCATTTATGCTCGATAACGAAACAGGTTACATCAAACTGAATAAATTTTCGGCAACCACTACCGAAGAATTTACAAAAGCAATGCTCGAACTGAAAAGGCAAAATTTGCAAAACCTGATTTTGGATTTACGTGGAAACGGTGGGGGTTACCTGAAAACTGCCATTGAAATTTCAGACCAGTTCCTGGATGGCAATAAATTAATTGTTTATACCGATGGCACCAACGAACGCAGGCGGGACTACAAAGCCACGTCAAACGGAATTTTTAAAGAGGGCAACCTCGTTGTTCTGGTCGATGAATCGTCGGCTTCGGCCAGTGAAATTGTTTCGGGTGCAGTTCAGGACTGGGATCGAGGTTTGATAATTGGGAGGCGTTCGTTTGGAAAAGGCCTGGTACAAAAGCCCTATTTCCTGACCGACGGTTCGCTGATAAGATTAACAACTGCCCACTATTATACCCCCAGCGGAAGAAATATTCAGAAACCTTATGAAAATGGCGTGGAAGAATATAAACGGGATTACCTCGACCGGCTGAGTTCGGGGCAGTTGTTCAGTGCCGACAGTATTCAGCTTGATGATTCACTGAAATTTAAAACACTTGTAAACGGCCGCGATGTATATGCAGGAGGTGGTGTAATGCCCGACATTTTTATTCCAATGGATACTTCATCTCATTACAGGTATTACAACCGCTTAAGAAGAACCAATATCGTATATAACTTCGTACTCGATTATGTCGATCAGCACCGGACTGAACTTAAAAATCAGTACCCGGAATTTGAACCATTCAAAAACAATTTTGAAGTAGCGCAGGAAATGATTGATTCCATTATTGCCGAAGGTGAAAAAGGAGGTATTCAAAAAGATGAAAAAAGCTTAACATTCACCTTATCCACAATGAAAAAAGAGATAAAAGCGCTTATTGCCCGCGATATTTTTTCACTGAACGATTATTTTAAAATACTATATCAGGACGACGAGGCTGTGTTAAAAGCCCTTGAAGTAATCGAAAATAAAGAACATTACAACAACTTTCTTGTGTCGGTAGAGTAAAGTAAAGATGACAGAGTTTTTAACCACATGGTTGTGGGAAAACAAAATTGAACTGCTTGGTGCAATACTTGGGCTTTTATATATTTTTTTCTCAATAAGACAGCATATTTTAACGTGGCCGACTGGCCTCTTTACTTCGTTATTGTATTGCTTTGTATTTTTTCAGTCGGGGTTTTATGCCGACATGGGGCTGCAGGTTTACTATGTTGCAATCAGCATTTACGGCTGGTACTTTTGGCTGAAGGGCGGAAAAAAAGACGCGGTTGCTTCACAGAAACAGGCTCCGGTAAGAAAAGCGCCACAAAAAATATTAATTTACAACCTGTTGGCAACTATTGTAATTTATGCCGGACTGCTTTTTATTCTGCTCAACTTTACCGATTCAACGGTTCCTTACATGGATTCCTTAACAACGGCACTAAGCATTACAGCCACCTGGATGCTGGCCAAAAAATATATTGAGCACTGGCTCATCTGGATATTTGTAGATTCAGTTTCTGCCGGTTTGTATGTGTACAAAGGACTCTGGCCAACTGTTATCCTTTTTGTGGTTTACACCCTGATGGCAGTTTTGGGCTATCTGGAATGGAAAAAAGATTTAAACCGAAAAAATTGAAAACAAAAACAAAAATCATAGTTGTTACGGGAGCTGAATCAACCGGAAAAAGCGTGCTCACCGAATGGCTGGCTCATCATTTTCGGGTTCCGTTTATTCCTGAATTTGCCCGAAGCTATGTTGAAAGTCTTCAACGAAAATACACCTATTCCGACGTGGAAAAAATTGCACAGCAACAAATCCGGGAGCTTCAAAAAAAAACGGAACTGAAATATCCCCTGGTTTTTGTGGATACCTGGCTAATAATAACCAAAATTTGGTTTGAAGAAGTTTTTGGCCATTCGCCGCAATGGCTGGAAACCGCAATAAAAAAAACCAAAATCGACCTGTTTTTGGTTTGTGATACCGACCTTCCATGGCTACCCGACCCTGTTCGGGAAAACGGAGGTAAACGACGTATTTACCTTCAAAACAGATACATTGAAGTCATTCAAAACTATGGTTTTAATTATAAAATAGTGTCGGGGAAAAATGATATCCGGTTTAAAAACGCGTTACAACAATTGAAACAGTCGAAATTAATATAAACCAAACAATAGCTGACTTGTTCTGAAACCGGGAGAATTATTGGAATGATTTACTTAATTTTGCATTTTACCTTAAAATAGTGAAGATGACAACCCGGGAATTTGACAGCAAGTTATCACAAACCATAAAAAGATTAAGCGACCCTGCAACTTACGATGTCGTTTGTCATGAACATCGGCTGGGTGAACCTTTACCCTCTATAAAAAAACTCCGGAAAATTATTGATTTGGTCAGGGAAATATTGTTCCCCGGCTATTTTGGAAGTACTTCGTTAAGGCCGGATACAACCCGTCATTACATGGGTGTTTATGTGGATGAGCTACATGAACTTTTAAGCCAGGAAATTTTGGCTGGAATGTGTTTTGAATGTCACGACGGAAATGCCGAGAAAGTGAAAATACATACTGTAAAAGCAAAAGAAATTGCCATTAATTTTATAGAATATTTACCGGAAATACGACGAAAACTGGTTTCCGACGTAAATGCCACATATTTAAACGATCCGGCAGCACGGAATCTCGGTGAAGTTATTTTCTGCTACCCCGGTATCCGGGCCATTACCAATTATCGTATGGCCCACAAACTGCTTGAGCTTGAAGTACCGCTTATCCCAAGGTATATTTCAGAAATGGCCCACAGTGAAACAGGAATCGATATTCATCCGCGGGCGCAGATTGGCGAGAGTTTTACCATCGATCACGGAACCGGAGTGGTAATAGGTTCTACCAGCATAATTGGCAACAACGTTAAAATATACCAGGGGGTTACTTTGGGAGCCAAAAGTTTTCCGCTCGATTCAGACGGTAACCCGATTAAAGGCATTCCGCGACACCCTATTGTTGAAGACAATGTGGTGATCTACTCGGGTGCAACAATTTTAGGCCGGATTACAATTGGAAAAAATTCGGTAATCGGCGGGAATGTGTGGGTGACCGGCAATATTCCGCCCAATTCAAAATTAGTTCAGTCGCGCCCAAAAGAACTCACTTTTACCGATGGGTTAGGCATTTAACCCTTTAATAAAAATAGTTTGGAAAACTTTAAACTTACAGCAAAAACCTTTTCAGGACTTGAACCTGTTTTAGCCAAAGAAATTGAAGCTATTGGTGGAAAAAACATCGAAGCCGGCAGAAGAGCCGTGTTTTACGAAGGTAACCTGGAAACCATTTATAAATCGAACTACTGGTTGAGAACTGCGCTTCGGATATTAAAGGAGATTGCAGTTTTCCGGTTTAATGATGTTGACCAGTTTTACCTGAGATGCAAAGAAGTGAACTGGCTAAAATATTTTTCGGTGAACCAAAGTTTTGTGGTAAACAGCACCGTATCTCACTCCGAAGATTTCCGCAATTCCATGTTTGCGTCGTTAAAAGTAAAAGATGCCATTGCCGATCATTTTAGGAATAAAAAGGGCGCCAGACCTAATGTAGATACGCAAAATCCTGAAATATTCATCCATGCCCATGTAACAGGAAACACCTGTACTTTGTCGCTCGACAGTTCGGGAGAATCTCTGCATAAAAGAGGCTACCGTGCCGTTCAGGGAAAAGCGCCACTCAGCGAGGTGCTTGCGGCAGGAATGATTCTGCTTTCCGGCTGGGATGGATCAACCGACTTTATCGACCCGATGTGTGGTTCGGGAACGCTACCCATTGAAGCGGCAATGATTGCACAAAATATTGCCCCGGGCAGGTTCAGAAAAGAATTTGCCTTTGAAAACTGGCCGGGTTACCATGCCAAAATGTTTGAAAACATTAAAGCCGGTCAGCAAACAAAACCGTTCACAAAAAAAATATATGCTTCAGATATTTTAAGGGAAAATATTTTGGCTGCACAAACAAACGCCCGCCGGAGTAGAGTGTTCTCAGCAATTGAGTTTCAAATTTGCGATATGAAGGATCTAAAAATCAATTGCAGCAATGCCACCATAGTTATAAATCCACCCTACGGAGAAAGGATAATACAAGCCAATCCGGGCGCGCTTTACACCATGATTGGAGAAAGACTTAAACATCAGTTTGCAGGAAACACTGCATGGATTTTAACCTCATCGAAAGATTACCTGAAACAGGTAGGACTAAAACCGGCAAAAAAATTACAACTCTACAATGGAGCGCTGGAATGTATATATGCATCCTACCCTTTATTCACCGGCAAAAGGAATCAGTAATCCCTTTCCAAACAAACTATTTATACCTTTCAATTTTATTCGAAATGATTTTTGAGGGCAAAATAAAAAAAGAT
>CAZXHP010000071.1:9304-16611 GCA_964639655.1 uncultured Mariniphaga sp. | reverse complement strand
TATTTTTTATGTTTCAAACGCGGAATGGATAAACAAAAAATCCTCGACTTAAGCACCAAAGCGCTCGGTCCGGCAGGAATTATCATTCTGATTACCGGAGCCGGTGGAGTGTTAAAGCAGGTTTTGGTTGACAGCGGAATCGGACAAATTATGGCAGAATCGATGGCAAATTCGGCATTGCCACCCATTTTGCTGGCCTGGTTACTGGCGGCAGTAGTAAGAGTTACACAAGGTTCTGCAACGGTGGCTATGATTACCGCCGCAGGAATAATTGCGCCGGTAATCAGTGAATTCGGGCTGAATGACCCGCAACGGGCTTTGGTGGTCATTGCCATTGCCTCGGGCGCCACACTGCTTTCGCATGTAAACGACAGCGGTTTCTGGCTGGTGGGGAAATACCTGGGAATGAACGAAAAA
This sequence comes from uncultured Mariniphaga sp., assembly GCA_964639655.1. Lineage (GTDB taxonomy): Bacteria > Bacteroidota > Bacteroidia > Bacteroidales > Prolixibacteraceae > Mariniphaga. The sequence goes on along the minus strand of CAZXHP010000071.1, from coordinate 16,194 downwards.
CAAACCCTTCAAAGCTGGACGGTGATGGAAACAATTATTGCGGTTTGCGGGTTAGTGTTTACTTTACTTGCGAGTTTAGTATTTTAATTGCTAAACTTATTCCCGTTTGAAATTGTTTCTAACAAAAAAAAATTTGAAACTATTTTCAAATCCACGGTTTTTGAAGACCCTTGCAATTGGGGTTGTTGTTACCGGCACACTTACCTGGCTGGTAACAACTTCGGTTTTTATTACGCCGTTATATCGCTCTGAGGCGCTTATTTATGTTCCCCTGACGATACCTTCGAAACAAATCGAACAACAGGGCATCGGGTTTGCCAGCGATATTGAAATCGACGGCCATATCCAGATTTTTCAGTCGGGACGAATGCGCGACAGCCTCATCAGCAGGTATAACCTTGCTGAAAAATTCGGTATCGACATGAGTGAAACAGGCGGATTAAGCAGGCTTTACGAAAAAATCGACTCGAGAATAAAATACGAAAAAACCAAATTTAGTTCGGTTTCTGTTACCGTATTAGATCCCGACCCGGAAAAGGCGGCTGAAATGGCAAATGCTATTGTAAAACTGGGCGACATCATCAAAGAAGACATTTTGTATGAAAACCGCAGGAAGGCCTTTATGCAGGCTCAACTGCATTACGAGAACAAACTTTACAGCGTAGAAGAACTCGAAAGTCAAATCGACTCGCTGGAAACGGTAACCGGTGAAAACAAAAATAACAGTGAACTTACCCGGCTAAAGAGCGAGTACGCTATTGAAATGCGTGAGCTGGCTTCGCGAAAAAATCACCTCGAAACGGTTGAACGTGATTTTAAAACCGAACTTCCCCAGGCTTATGTAATTTCAGAAGCCATCCCTGCTGCAACCCCTGCATGGCCGCGCCGGAAGTTAATTGCTGCGGCTTCTGTCATTGCTTATGCTTTTCTTTTGCTCGTTTTCGAAATCGTGAAACAGGATGTTAAATCTGAAAAGTAGATATGCAAACGGAATAATTTCGTTTTTTGTTTTTCCCGTGCTCATCGCCGGTTCATTTTGGTTTTGCCTGAAAAACACAACATACTTTATCCCCCTGGCAGCTTTTTTTATGGTGGCAACCTCGTTTCTGATCATTCGGTTAAAACTACAGGTCTGTCTTTTAAAACTTTTGGCCCTGCTTCTTCCGTTTTCCGTAGAACTGGCATTGGGTTCCGATACCAAAATTCTTTTCCCGGGCGAACCATTGATTGGAATAGCGGCGCTCACTTTGCTCATCGAAATAGTTTTTGAACCGAAGGCTTTTTACAACTATTTCAGCGGGGAAGTCCGGTATGCCATTCCGCTGTTGCTCGTCTATCCCGCCAGTACCCTGTTTTCTGCAATGCCCTCCGTTTCGGTAAAATTTGTGCTAATCAACACAACGTATATTCTTGTTTTTCTTTTTATCCTGAAAAATATTTTCGGTAATTATCCGAGACTTTTCCGGCAAATGATAATCCTTTACAGCCTCAGCTTTTCGCTGGTAATTTTATACGCCACTTTTCGTTTCTGGCAATACGGGCTGAACCCGGTAACGACCAAAGGAATCTTTCAGCCATTTTACAAAGATCACACAATCACAGGCGCCTCGGCCGCCATTCTGAGCGCTTACTGGTTTGTGGGTGTATTTTCGGCAAAAAAGGCGTCTAAACGGTTGCTTATGGCAATGGCCGGACTCTTTTTTTTGTACGCCGTGTTTCTCGCCCACAGCCGTGCCGCGATTTTCAGCATGGCTGCGTTCGGTTTTGTCTGGACGGTTTTACGTCTGAAAATTCATTTTAAATACCTCGCAATAACGGGCCTTGCTGCCTTGCTGCTTGCCGGCATATTTCACCGGCAATTGTACGACAAGTTCTATTACAACAAATACGTTTCACGAAAACAAAACGTAGAGTGGTCGGAATTTCTGAAATCGGCAGGAAATGTGACAACCGACGATTCGAACGTGGAACGCCTCAACCGGTGGTTTGCGGGAGTGAAAATGTTTATGGAACGGCCTGTAACGGGATTTGGCCCCGGCACCTACCAGTTTGTTTACATCCCTTATCAAAAAAAGGAGTTGACCAACAGGCTCACCGTTACGAATCCTCACAAGATACCGGAAAACTCTGGCGGAACAGCGCATTCCGAATACATTCTCACCTTAAGCGAAATGGGGCTTCCGGGGTTTACTGCCTTGCTTCTTTTGCTCGGTCGCTGGATATGGATAGTTTTTGTAAAAGCGCCGTTTCATCCGCAAAGGGACAAAATAATCGTTCCTTTTGCAGCGCTGTCCACCTATCTTTTTCATGCATTTTTTAATAATTTTTTGAACACCGATAAGTTTGCTTTCCTGTTTTGGGGAATGGCAGCGTATTTATTATCCGTTTACGAAACAAATCATGGCAAACAAATATTACAACACGGTTAAAACCTACTACGATGAAGATGCCGGCGATTTCGACGAGCGTTACTGGCAGAACCCGGTGCTGCAAACCATCCGGCAGTCATTCAGGGAGGAAGTCAAAAAACATCCTTTCAGGAACATGCTGGAAATCGGTTACGGCACCGGCATCGACCTCGCACATTTCGGTGTTACCCACCCGGAAGTAACGGTTTACGGAATCGATATTTCGGGCGAAATGTGCCGGATTACAAAAGAAAGGGCAAAAAAACAAGGCCTTGAAAATGTGTTTGCCGCAGAAGGCAGTGTGGAAGATATCGAACGATTGTTTCCGGAAACGCAGTTCGATATGATTTATGTATTTTTCGGCGCATTGAACACCGTGGCCGACCTGGATGAAACCGCCCTCATTTTAAAAAAGCTAATAAAAAACGACGGTGTAATGGTGCTGAGTTTCGTAAACAAATACTACATTTTGGGCATGCTGATCGAGTCAGTCAAACTCAGGTTTTCTCATGCTTTTGCCCGTTTGCGCCCGGTTTGGGGCGGGTATTCCCCGGTCAAATATTTGCCGAGCCGTTGTTACAGTCCGAAGGAAATCGTCCGCACATTTTCCGGATTGGAACTGCTTAAAAGAAGAGGTTACAGCATCGTTCATCCTGCCTGGTATTACCATGGACTGAACCGCCGGTTGGGCGGAATCCGCAGGTGGCTGTGGAAAGCCGATATTTTACTGAACAAAACTTTTTTTTGGAAGTTCGGCGAATATACCCTCTTCGTTTTCAGGAAAGGATAACACCTCTTCGAAGACGGCTTCCAAATCCGGCGCTACCGGCTGATAGTCCCGGTAAAAATCCGGGTATAAGGTTGAAAGCGGAATGGACGAAGTGAGGGCCGACGCCACTGTTTTTCCGTACCGGCGGTGCAAATTCTGCATGGAAATTTCGGTAGCCGCAGCATTCAACTTTCCGGCCAGCAGTTCGCTGAACTCTTTTTGCGGCAGGGGAGGCATCGTAAAAATATTCAGGTTTTGCCGTACAGTTCCTTTTTCGGCCAGACGGGCAATCAGCCGGGCACAATCCCTCAAACTCACCAAAGACATGAGCTGACTGCCATCGCCATAGTAAGGCACCTTGTCCGTTTTTAAATAATATTTTCCGAAAAATTCAGCAAACCAGGAGGAAGGTCCCACAATCCAGCCGGGACGGGCAAAACGGACGTCAAGGATTTTCTGCTCCTGCGCGCGCAGCCAGGGCAGTTCCCCTTTGATGTAATATTTTGCATAAGCTGCAGGGTTCAAAGGCGTCCGCTCTGTGGCCGGTTCATTAATTTTTTGCGGGCCGTACATCAGCGAACCGGAAACATACACTATGACCGGCGGTTTTTCGAGTTTTTCCAGGATTTCAACCAGCCGTTGGTTGGCTTTAAAAGCCCTTTGGGAGGCCAGCATGCGGGTGAATGCGTTCCCTCCGGGAAAACGGGCCAGGTGAAAAATCGCATCGGGCGGATAGTGTTCGAACAAGCGGGAATCAAAATCCGACAAATTGCCGGTAAATGTGTTATGGTTTTCAAATTTTTTAAACGGCATTTTGCGGTGGAGCAGAAGAAACAGGCGATTTTGTGGATTCATTGCAAGATGGTCGAAAAGCGCCCGGCCAATGAAGCCTGTGGCGCCGAACATCCAGATATTTTTTCGATCTTCATCCATTCCTCCGTTTTTTTTAACCTTCACCGACAGCAAACCCGGTTCGCGCTTCAAATTCTAAAATCTTTTCACGAAACAGTTTCAACACATTCAACCGGAAATGCCGCGGATTATATTGAGATACATGTTTGTTCCAAAACAATTCAGAATCCGGTTTGGAAACGGCAGCTTTCCCATGCTTTTTTTGCCAGAACCTGGCTGTGGTGCGGTAAAAAAAATCGTCGAGGAAATCTCCGAACCGGTTATCAAACAGCTTTTCAACCAACTTTTTCAAAAACGGGAATCCTTTCACGGAATATCCGTTTTGTTGAACGAAATGGGGATAATATTCCTTGATCCATTTGTTGGCGGTTAAAAATTCTTCAAACAGCCGGTAGTTGTACATGGGTAGCAGCAAAGCGACTTCTGTTGCGGTATAAATATTTCGCTCACTGATTTCCAGACTTTCCGTATCCACAAGGTAATTGATGCAAAAGTTCCTGTGCGAGTTCAGCAAAAATATTTTTTTAAACAGAATCAGCAGTGTGCGGCAAACCCAAAGCCTGTTGGGGCCGGTCAAAATAAAGTAATCGATGTCGCTTTCCTTGTCCATATAACCTTTCGAAAGCGATCCAGAAATATACACTCCGCGGGTAAAGGGGAAGGTGGCAATAATACCTGAAAAAAAACGGGCTTTTTTCATCCGTTTAACAGCCAGTTTATTTCCGGCCAACCGCTGGTTCACCTTTCTGAAATCATCTCCCAAAAAATAAAACCCCAAATGAGTGTTTATTAAATGGCGTTCCAAAAGTTTTTCAAGTGTTTGGGCTCCTTCGGATTTATCGAAATTTTTCCATGCCGAATAATTGAAAATCTCTTCGCGTGTCAGCGGATATGAAAAAACATCGAAATAGAGCAGCGTTCTGAGAAAAGCTGCGGCAAGACTTCTGTTGACGGAGCCGTTACTTTCGACTTTCAAAACGATTTCCTTGTCATTTTGCGTTTCCATTTTCAAAGCATTGCCCATAAGTGAATAATAGCATCACACAAAAAGCTGCCTTTCCCTAATGCATGTACAATTAACCGTTCCTGATTGTTCATCATTCAATTCTTAAAAAAACTGAATTAATGTTTTTTGACCCTCCCGCCTGAAACAATTCCGGTTAGGCAGTCGGAAGATACAGTGAGCTAAGGTTATTCAAAATCGGATTGAATAAAATCAATAATTCGAAGATTAAAATCGATAGTTTGTTCTTTGTTTTTCTTTGAAGCCAAAATACCTGCACGTCTGATTCCTCCGTGATAAGTTTTGTTAAAAAAACCAAGGCCAGCCAGATATCCTGTAATGTAAAAACCATTGTAAACCTGATATCCGGAAAAAGCCAGCACTGAAGCATTCATCAGAAGATTCACGACTCCTTCGCCGAATTCGCCAGCATAAGCCTGTCCTGTGCCGGGAATAAACCTGGAAAGATTCTCTGCTCTTTGTTCCGACTTCATCCGTGGCCTGTAGTTTTTGTCGTAAAAACTTGTCACAATTTGAGTATAAGCTATTTTCCTTTCGTTCGAAAAATTTTGTATTGCAACGTATTGCAGGAAAACATCTTCTGCCTCTTGCCATCGTTGTAACTTATTCAAACAAAGAATTTTTAAAGGTGCAAAATAGTTCAACGATGTACTGTCATTGCTCCGGTGTAAATATTCGTCAATTTTCCACAATGCACGAGCCGGTTCGCCAACGAGGTAGTAACAAAGCGACTGTTCGTAACAAACAGAAAGATAAAGGGAATCGCCGGGGTTTGAAAAATAAAGGGATTGCAACTCGTCGATTGCCCTGTCGAACTGATTCATTTTTTTGTAACAGAGCGCTTTTTTGTATTTCAGGGAGTTAATATCGTTCACATTCTCCGACCTGAAAATCAAACGTTCATACTCAATTGCAGCTTCAAAATACTTTTCTTCCCGAAACAATGCATCTCCGTTTAACGAAGATGCATAGCTAATTGAAAAAATTGCGTAAAGGAATATGAAGCTGAAAAAGAATTTGATTCTGTACATTTTTATTATATTCATTTTCATTCACTTTAACTGAAAGGACCGATCCGTAAATATTTGAAATATAGTTAACGGCAAACAAACTTCCGAAAATCAGCGTTTTGGGGTTGGTCAGGCCGCGTTTATTGTAATTCTCCCATGTGATAAGACCAAATCCAACATTTCCAACAAACGATGCAATTCCTGCTCCGGTTTTTCCGGCGTATATCTTCCCCGACCCGGGCACTATACCTGACATTATTCCGGCTAAAACAGGAGATTTTGAACGGCGTTCCCCGTTTTTGGCTGAAATTGCTTTCAGTGCGGTTATATGCTCATTCAAAACAGGGTTTGTCCGGTTAATTGCATCCAGTTTTTCCCCGGCCAGGGCCCAGTTTCCCTTTAGCATTTCTATGCCGGCAAATTCCAGATTCACCAAAGGCAAAAAAGGCTCTTCTGAAATATCCATTTGAACAAATATTTGCTGCGCCTTCCCATAATCACCGAGATAAATCTGGTTGTATCCGGCAAAAAAGTGCGATTTATAAAAGAATGGAGACTTTCTGCTCACTCTCAGCAGCGATTGGGTTGATTGTTCCAGGTTCTTCAGTGCATAATTTGCCCAACCATGGTAATAGAGGAGTGAATCCTGTTGCGAATGGTTGTACCCTGTCAATCTGTTATCAATTAGAAAAATTGCCTCTGAATAGTGCCCTTTGTCAATCAGGTGACTGACAAAACGAATTTCATCCCCGACCTGAGCTTTTCCG
>CAZXHP010000071.1:0-9204 GCA_964639655.1 uncultured Mariniphaga sp. | reverse complement strand
TCTCATTTTCGTGAAGGTCTGTTGCAGCAATTCGGTTGCATCTGCTTAATCTGTCCAGCGACAGCAGTGTTCCCTTAATTAATCCAAACTCCTTAACAGCTTCTTTGCTGAAATCGGAACAGGTGGGTTCAAAAAGGCAACTGGCTGAAAAATGCTGTGAAAAATAGTTTTGGTAAAGGAATAATGAACCGCCAAAAGCTAACCCCACAGGATTGCTGTTTTTAAATGTTTTCTCCTGATTTTTAAAAATAAACTCCTTCCTCTCAGCATCAGGCAACTCATCTCTTAAAGTAGAGTCGATCAGTTCCAAATCATTCTTCCAGTCAATTTTCTGCGCCCGGCCTGTAACCGAAAACAAACAGAAAAGAACGAAAACAATACTATTGATTTTCTTCGTTATTAAAGGATTCTGCATCGTCTGGAATCTTAAAATTAAAATACGGACTGTCAGGTTCTGAAGTGATTTCAACATCGGAAAAAGCGGTTCGGCTGATGATGGAATCCCCTGTGGGCAAGTAGTTAATTTCCACTATTTTATCCGGAAGTCTGAACTGGATAAAATCCTGATAATTGAGATAATATATTTTCCTTAGAATTTTGCTGTTTGTGGCTTTGTATTCTGAATAAACCGGAACTCCGTTTTCAAAAACCATTTTTACCGATTCGATTCCTTTCAATATTGAAGGAGATTTCCATTGGGTAATATAATATTGCCCTTCAAATGAGTTTGAGACCAGCGAAAAACCTTCATCCATCAGCCCCAGGTGATCGGTCAGATTGTTAACAAAGTAGTAAATCAGATTTCTTTTAGAGGCCAGCTCCGAAAACTGCCTGTAGTCCACTTCATTACTTTCAGGATAATAGGTTTTAATTTCTCCTAACGAGTTGGTTACCATTATATATTCAGGAGACGAATGATAATGTTTGGTAAGCACCTTCTTTGCATTGTCCAGGTATAAATCGACAGCGCTGGTCAGCTTTTTTCTGTTTTCCAGAATTTCAGTCTGCTGTTTTAACGCAACATAATTCCCCGACTGGGCAAATAATGAAGCATTACAGACCAGAATACAGGCAACAAAGAAAATATTTTTTGACAGGAAACTCATATAAAAAAAGGGTGTTTGCAGAAGAAACATACACCCTTTTTATTTTTTAATGTTACTACCACATAAAGAATTTCGGATTGTCGATATACGGACTTATATCATCATTATCAATAATAAGCACAATAAAGTCGATTAGCGGGACAATTCCAAAAATACCACCGCAGGTCAGTATATAACCTATCCCGGTCATTGTTTTAGTTCCCAGGTAAAAACGGTGAATTCCGAGGCCGCCAAGAAAGAAGTCGAGCAAAAGTGCAACAACAACATCTTTGTCCCCGGAAGCTACAGCCATTGCCGGAAAACCAGCCGGCAACTCAGTCAAACCGTCGCCTAAAGTGGTAATCATACTGGTTTCAACTGCTTCGTCAAAAAGTTGGTCGATTTTCTGTTCGTCCAATGTATATGACGCTGCATTCAGCTGGGTTACACCCAACAATGCAAAAAACAGAAAAAGTAAAAAGGTTGTTTTTTTCATTTTGTAGAAATTATTGGATTTATTAAGCCAAAATAAATAATTTTTTAATTCAATAGAAAATTTATTCCCTTTTTTTCAAGCTCTAACTCAAAATTTTAAATCAACAACACCAAAACATTACGTGTAAAATGAGAAAACCTGTACCCAAATCATTAAATTTGCAGAATTTAGTTAAAATTAAATCCGTGATTCTTCGAACATTTTTTCTCTTAATTATAACAACTTTCGCTACCAGCAGCCTTTTCGGGCAAAACGAAAAAGTTATTAATGAGGTTTTTCGGTATATTTACAATCAGCAGTTTCACGAAGCGGATTCCCTGCTTGCAGCACAACACAAAAAAACAGAGCTTTTCTATTTCGATATTTTGACCATCGACCTCAACTGGTGGAGGCATGTTATTTATCCATCAGAACTGACTTCGAAACAGTTTAATACGCTTTTAAAATCGATGAAACAGGAACGAACCGATACTCCCGACAAAAAAATCAAGCATTTGGTGTGGCTGTCATACCGGCTTCGTTTCGAGTTTAAACGTTACAACATTATCGGCGCCATACGGTTGCGTTCGGAAATTAAAAACCTGCTGGAGGAAATTCAGGTTAATGAGTTAAATTACAGCAATAACAGGAAAAAACTCTTTTACCTGTACAACGCATTGTTCAGGTATTTCAACAATATTGTGAACCCGTTTTTTTCGGAAACCAAACGCAACGAACGGGAAAACGCCCTTCTTGAAATTGAACGTTACACCCGCGACGATGATTTGATCATTTCCACATTGTCGGCTTATTTTATTGGGAAAATTTATTTAAACATTGAAAAAGACCCACTTAAAGCAAATCGGCATTTTAAAACACTTACCGATCGTTATCCGCAGAACACTATTTTCCGGGAGCTTTTTTCAGAATCAGCTAAAAGAAGTTAATCCCACAGCACCATTTTCCGGGGGTCGAAACGGAACGAATTTTTTCCGCAGGCCGGGCACACTGCTTTCTTCAGCCTGTGAATGTTGGTGAGTTTTAAACGCGACCGGCAACTACTGCACCGGAATTCACTCTTATGTAAAGGTTTTCCGTGTTCAAAGACTGTAACATCGACCTTGTCGTACAACAAGTTGCACCGGGGGCATTTATAAATTTTAAAACCGGCATCCACAAAAAGGTTCTTTTTCTTTTTACCCAGTTTGCTCAAAACTTTATGGGTTTTGTGGTGAAACAGAAGTTCGCCGCTTGTTAAATACGAATCCAGAGCCCGCGGACGAATCAGGAACCCGTGGCCTTCGTTAAAGCGGGTTTCAAAACCGCAACGGTCGCACCGGTATGTATAAGCTTTTCCCATATTTTTTTCTATGCGGTTTAAATTTACAAAAAACCTGGTTTTCAACAGGCTAAAGTTCAACGAAAAATAATGCCTTTCTGCAAATTCGATGTTGATTTTTCCATTTATAGCTAAAAAATAAGGTTTTTACGCAACTTTTCTTTTTCACAACTGTATTATTTACAATTAATTGTAAAATTCAATAAAATGAAATCAGTTTTAGTTGTATTTCTGCTCGTTCTTACGTTGGGAGTGTTTGCCCAAAACGGATTGAACATTGGCGATAAAGTGCCCGGATTTGAAACGTTTGCCGATGATGGCAGCGCCTGGAAATTGAAAGATTATGTGGGTGAAAAATTCCTGGTGGTTTATTTTTACCCCGCTGCCATGACCGGCGGCTGTACTGCCCAGGCTTGTGCTTACCGTGATTTGAGCAGCGATCTTGAATCTGAAAACGCGATGGTGGTTGGGGTAAGCGGCGACAATGTGGATGGGTTAAAATTTTTCAAAAAAGCCCACGACCTGAATTTTACGTTACTTTCAGATGAGTCGGGAAAAATTGCCCGTTTGTTTGGCGTACCCACCCGCGACGGCGGCGTGTTTAAAAGCGAATTTAACGGCGAGCCCTTTGAACTGGAAAGAGCCATTACCACCAGCCGCTGGACGTTTATCATCGACAAGGAGGGAAAAGTAGTTTATAAAAATGAACAGGTGGATGCCGGAAAAGACACGGAGGAAGTCCTGGGTTTTTTAAAGAATAATTCGTAAGTTGGATTTTACTCTCCTAATAAATTCAGCGGCAATTCTTTTGTTGCTTTTGCGCCCAGTTTTTTGAGTTTTTCCACCCGGCCAATAAGGTTTCCGCTGCCTGTTTGCAGTTTGTTCATGGCCTGGTCATACGATTTTCGGGTTGAGTCGAGTCCTTTCCCAATACCCTCGAGATCGCCTGCAAAATTTACAAACTTATCATACAAAGCACCGCTTTGCCGGGCAATTTCCATCGCGTTCCGGGTCTGATTTTCCTGCTGCCAGATGGAGGAGATGGTGCGCAAAGTGGCCAGCAGTGTGGAAGGACTGACAATCACCACTTTCTGATCCCAGGCAAACGAAAAGAGTTCCTGGTCTTCCTGAATGGCCAGACTAAAAGAAGACTCGATGGGAATAAAAAGCAGCACAAAATCCGGCGAATTCAGACTCTTCGCTGTTTGGTAGTGTTTTTCGCTCAATCCTTTGATGTGCGTTTTCAGACTGACGAGATGTTCTTTAACAAATTTTGCCCTTTCTCCTTCGGTTTGCGCATTTACCGCCCGCTCGTAAGCAATTAACGAAACTTTTGAATCGATAATGATATGTTTGTTATCGGGCAGGTTAATCACCACATCGGGTTGAATGCGCTTGCCGTCGTCAGAAGTGTCGCTAAACTGTTTTTGATACCCCTGTTCTCCTTCGTTCAGTCCCGAGCGTTCCAGAATGCGCTCCAGCACCACTTCTCCCCAGTTTCCCTGTTTTTTTACATCGCCTTTCAGGGCTTTGGTCAGGTTGCTGGCTTCTTCGCTTATGCGGTGGTTCAGTTCGTACAACTTTTTCAGCTCTGCCCGCAAATCGGTCTGATCTTTCAGCCCTTTTTGGTAGGTATCTTCCACCTTTTTTTCGAACAGAAGAATTTTTTCCTTCAGCGGGATGAGCACCTCGCCAATATTTTTCCGGTTGGCCAGGGTAAATTCCTCGCTGTTTTTTTTAAGAATTTTGGAGGCAATATTCTCAAATTCGGTAGTGAATTTTTTCTGAATTTCTTCCAGCCCGGCCTTTTGGGTTTGCAGTTTTTCCTGTAAATTCAGGTTTTCTGTTTTGGCTTTTTCACGCTGCCCGACAAGGAGAACGTTTTCTTCGCGTAATCGCTGTAAATCATTTTTCAACTGGTCGATTTCAGCTTTTAATAAGTTATGTCGTTCTTCCCAAACCGTCGCTTTTTTTTCCGACTCAAAAAGCTGATTTTCAATAAGCTTTTCTTTATGCTGAAATTCACTTTTCAGGAAAGCAATTTTCTTCTGATTTTTGAAATTGAAAAATAAAACGGCGACCAACGCACCCAAAAGAATAAAGCCAATAAACAGGGTAAAAATTTCGATGTTCATTCCAAAAAAATTAGAACAGTTATAAAAACCGCTCAATTTAACCAAAACGAATTAGTTTTCGGAATTCAACAGCGAACAAATTATCACCATTTATACACGATGGAATTGATGTTCATTCCGGCGCCAACCGAACAGAGCACTACATAATCGCCTTCGTTGATTTCCTGGCCTTCAATTTTTTCGTTAAGCACCAAATCGAGTAGGGTAGGAACGGTGGCAGTGGAAGAATTTCCGAGGTATCGAATACTCATGGGCATAATTCCTTCCGGGATTTCTTTTTCACCATATAACCTGAACACCCCACTTAAAATGGCTTCATCCATTTTTTCATTAGCCTGGTGAATCAGCACTTTTTTGATGTCGCTTAAATGGAGGCCGGCTTTGTCGATACTCTCCTTTACCACTCCCGGAACATTTTTTATGGCGTAAATGTACAGTTTGTGCCCCGACATTTTAATCCACAGTTCATCGCCCGATATGCCCGGGTTGTTGGATTCGCCCAGCGTGAGCAAATTGGCGTAGGTAACCGAGTCGGACCGGCTTGCATGGGAAATCACTCCGGTGGGTTCATCACTTTCAACGGCTTCCACAATAGTGGCTCCGGCTCCGTCGGCATAAATCATGGAATCGCGGTCGTGCGGGTCGGAAATACGCGAAAGCACATCTGCGCCCACCACCACACCACGTTTCATAAAACCGCTTTTAATATAGGCATCGGCCACAACCATAGCCTGAGTCCAGCCCGGGCAACCCGAAATGACATCGTGGCAAATGCATGATGGATTTTTAATGTGCAGTTTCATTTTCACCTTGTTGGCCAGACCTGGTAAAATATCGGTGCGCACATTCCCTTCTTCAATATCGCCAAAATTGTGCGCAACAATAATAAAATCGAGACTTTCTTTCGAGATTTCGGCAGACTTGCAGGCTTCTTTTACCGCCAGCACTGCCAAATCAGATGTAACTTGATCTTCTGCAACATAGCGCCGTTCTTCAATATTTGTGATCTCGTAAAATTTCTGAATAATTTCTTCATTCGATTTATCGAACGGCGCTTTGGTAGCTCCGTCGTAAAATTCGTAATCAAGAAAGTGACTGTTTTTTATCACTTTGGGCGGAAGATAACTTCCTGTTCCAATAATGCGTGTATAAACTCCTTTTGCCATAATTTTCAACTTCTCAACTAACCGCTATTTTTCAAATTTGTTCAAAACAAAACTTTCTCCATCAAATACACCGTATGAAAATTTTTTAATCCAGTCGCCCAAAAGGATAAACCGTGAACCATTTTTTATTTCCAGATTGGTCATTTGATGACGGTGGCCAAAGATAAAATAATCTATCCACTCCTTCTCCAAATATTTTTCTGCAAATTTATACATACATTCATTCTTAACCTTAAATTCTTCTTCCCGGTTAAATTTGGACAAACGACTTGATTTTGACCACTGATGGGCCAGATGAAAAGCAAAATTGGGATGAATGCGCGAAAACCACCATTGCAGGGTTTTGCTGGTAAATATTTTTTTTAGAAACAAATACCCTTTATCCGCCGGATCGAGGCCGTCGCCATGTGCCAGGAAAAACTTTTTCCCGTTTATTTCGGTAATAAATTCATCGCGGTGAAGGGTAAGTCCGATTTCCTGCGGAAGATAATCGAAAACCCAAACGTCGTGGTTTCCGGTAAAAAAATGAACCGAAACGCCGTTGTCGGACAAATCGGCCAGCCGGCCAAGAATGCGTGTAAAACCGCGGGGAACAACTTTCCGGTATTCAAACCAGAAGTCGAAAATGTCGCCCAGCAGGTAAAGTTCGGATACGTCATCTTTTATAAAATCGAGCCAGCGGGCAAACAGCAGTTCGCGTTCGTGGTTGTTGGCAAGGGCAGGTGCTCCCAGGTGAACATCCGAAATAAAATATATTTTCTTTTTTCCCGACAATGTGGTACAATTACTTATTATCCTAATTCAGAATTTGGGCCAATGCCCGGTTAAGCCCGGGCCCTTTCAGGTTTTGTGCAATAACTTCACCCTCTTCGTTAAGCAGGTAGTTATAAGGAACGGTTTGAATATTGTACGCTCGCACAGCCTGATTACTCCCCTGCATATCGCCCACGTTTATCCAGGTTAAGCGGTCCTGATCAATGGCATCGACCCACTCCACACGGTTATCATCCACACTCACCTGGTAAATTTCAAACCCCTTGTTTTTGTATTTTCCGTAAGCTTCAACCAGTGCCTCATTCAAAATGCGGGAATTACGATCGAGAGCCGACCAAAACTGGAGCAGCACAACTTTACCGCGCAGAGATGAAAGAGCAATTTCCTGTCCGTCAGGATTGGACAAAACAATTTCAGGGCTGTTTTCGCCCTGTTCCTGAATCATTTGCCGAAGTTTGGCATTCTGTTCCTCCCGCAACAGATCAAGCGTGTTCTGGTACAGCGCTTTTACATGACCCGAGTTGGGATAAATGGTATTTAAAGCCGACGCAGCAACGCGCATGGTATGTAAATCGGTAACCACGTACTCCTGATCGTCGAATTTTTGGTACAACGCCAGAACACTGGCCATGGAGAACGGATTGTTCATCACAAACTGTGTGGAAAATTCAGTTTGTGCTTTTTTGATGGAATCGCGGGCCGCATCCCATTCGCCCCTCATTTGCTGATAATCCGGATTTCCACGGTACAGGTTGTTCAACGATTGTATCGAATCCAGTTTTCTGCGTGTTTCCAGCAAATGGTCGTTCAGGTTTTTTACCTGCGCCGAACCGGGTGAACCTTCAACCCGGTAACTCCGTTCGAAATTGGCGGCATCTGCTTCAACCACTACCTGCTCAACAGAATCAACAAGCAAGGTAACAAATTTATTGTCGGAAAATTTTAACAAATAATACGTTGGAATACGGGTTTCTCCCGTAAATTTAAATTCACCGTTTTTATTAACTTTTACTGAATCAACCGGTTTCGCTGAAGCTACCTGCAGCTCTTCAAGATAGAGCGTCTGTCCTTCGGCGTGGGTAATTTTACCGCTTACCGAAAACTTTCCTTCGTTTTTACTGCACCCGGTTGCCAGCAATCCTGCTATAATTCCTGCTATGAGTAATTTGCTGAAGTTCATTGTAATTTTTAATTAAAGGCCGTAAAATTAACAATTTCCGCTGTTTGAAAAATAACATTTCAGGAAAATAACACTATTTAAAGAATGTGATCCGGCAAAAATTTTCAGGGCATGTTTACCCGATAATTCAGGAAAAAACTTTATGTTCGTTGCCCGTCAATTTAAAAACGTGAAAATACATACCGACATAAACAGTTTTAAGGCGCATAAACCGGTGGTAACCATCGGCACGTTCGACGGTTTGCACCTGGGCCACCAGAAAGTGCTGAACCGTTTGATTGACTTTGCACGGAGCCACGGAGGCGAGTCGGTGGTATTTACGTTTTACCCGCACCCAAGGTTAGTGATTGCCCCGCAGGAAACAAACCTGAGATTGCTTACCACGCTGGATGAAAAAAAAGAACTGTTCGCCGGGTCGGGAATTGACCATCTGATTATTTTCCCTTTTACCAAAGAATTTTCGCAACTCACTTATTCAGAGTTTGTAGAACAAGTTCTGGTTGAAAAAATGCACACCCACTGCCTGGTTGTGGGGTACGATCACCGGTTTGGAAAAAACCGTGAAGGCGGATTCGAATATTTACAAAACTGCGCAGATAAGTTCGGTTTTGAAATTGAGAAACTGGATGTTTTGCTGATCGACGAAGCGCATGTAAGTTCTACGCACATCAGGGTAGCATTGGAGGATGGCGATGTTGAATTGGCCAATAAATTTCTGGGCTACCGGTTTACCTTGCACGGAACTGTGGTGGAAGGTGAGCGCGTGGGGCGGAAACTGGGATTTCCCACAGCAAATATTGTGGCTTCCGATCCGCATAAACTCATCCCCGGCTACGGAGTTTATGCGGTTGAAGTGTTGCTTTCCGGAAAAAAATATGGTGGAATGCTGAACATCGGCACACGGCCCACCTTCAACAAAAACGCCGATAACCGAAGCATTGAAGTGCATATTTTTGATTTTTCGGGCGATATTTACAACAAAGAAATTACGCTGGTATTTGTTGGGAAAATCAGGAACGAACAAAAATTCAGCGGCGTGGAAGCGTTGAC